>DATMWV010000226.1:0-9380 GCA_035562195.1 Thermoplasmatota archaeon | reverse complement strand
GCCTCAGTAACTTTAATATATAAAACAAGTGTATATTAATTACAAGATATGAGGCTTATCGGAAAACTTATCATAATCATCATCCTACTAGGAATTCTCCTAAGCGCATCAGCATACATTATTCTTTATACCGATGAAAATGGAGGACCAGATACGGAACCTCCAAAGATTACTGATATCACCGGTAACTTTACCGTAACAGCTGGTCAGATGGCTACTATTACTGTTGTTTTTACCGACAATGTGAATGTCACGAAAGCGACCCTGCAGTATAAAACCGCAGAATCCACAAATTGGACCTCATTATCAATTCTTGGTGGAAGTGCGACCATCAGCATTCCCGCAGACACCACAGCGGATTATTATTACTATGTGACGGTCGATGATGCTGCTGGAAACGGCCTGGTTGGTGAACCTTCGACCGACGGTTCTGTGTTTTTCACCATCACTGTAAAACCCAATAATGGTGAAGAGGATTTTACTCATACTGTGTTCGTTGAAGAATCCACCTCAATAACCTGCCGATATTGTCCGAATGTCGGGGCTATCTTAGAGAAATTAGAATCATCACATGCGTATCGGTTTTATTATGTAAGTATGATTTTAGAAAACAGCGTCGCAGCAGAGTATCTCTCGTCAATCTATAATCGCTTAGGTGATCCTACTGTGTTTATCGATGGAGGCTATAAAGTCCTTCTTGGAGGTACTCACCCCGAATCAAATTTCACAAGCGCTATCCAAGCAGCAGAAAACCGAGTAATACCAAAAATTATGGTAACTGTCAATGCAGAGTACAAGAACACCACGAATACAATCGAGACAAGTGTCGTAGTGGTAAACGGAGAACAATCCTCCTATTCCGGGCGATTGCGGGTGTATCTTGCCGAAATTATTTCTTCACAATATAATGATTATGATGGCCGAAAGTATCGAAACGCGTTTATCGATTTCATCATTAATGAGGACATTAGTGTTTCTGCGAATAGTGAGAAAACATTCACAGAGAGTTGGTCTGTTGAGAACCTTGATTACGAGAATCTCAAAATAATCGCAGTCGTGTTTAATTCTGCAGAAAACATTGCCTTTTCAGATCCACCAGCAAACACGAAGCAATTTACCGCTCATTATGCAGATGCAGTAAATGAAACCTATGTGGCAAAGGGTGCGCGGAACCTTCCCCCTGAAGTTGGGATCCTCTCTCCTCAAAAAGGGAAGATTTACATACGAGGGAATCTCCGTTTCTCATTTTTATATAACAATAGGCTATTGAAAAATACATGGATGATTGGAAAAGCCTCGATTGATACCTATGCGAAGGATGATTCTGCTATCACGAGAGTCGAAATCTATGTAAACGACAAACTTGTCGCAAACATGACAGAACCTCCGTATAATTGGACGCTCTCATTCAAATTGATTAAAAAACCATTGATTCCTAAAAACTATACCATCATGGTAAAAGCCTACGATGACACCAATAAAACCGCAACCGCTAGCATCGATGTGAAAGCCTGGTGGGCTTTCTAATCCTCATTTCGTTTGTTATCGTTTTTTTACCGTATATAATCGACGTGCGCTAAGTGTTGCAACAACATTACGTGCGACAACCACAAAGAATGGATGGAGACCTCTCGTGAGATTCTGGGCAATCCTTTTTATTGTATTTAACGGGTGATAATAATCAGCGTACATCAACCGTACACCTTGCAACAGTTCGTCTGGCGTCATCTGTTTTGGTGAAAAAACCACATGTCCCATGTTATAATACTTCCAGTCTTTCGTGAGAATTCTTTTCTCCGCATCAAGTTTTGTAAACAATGGTGTTCCAGGGAACGGGGTAAGAATGGAGAAATCAGCGACATCGATTTTGAGTTCCTTGATTGTTTTAATGGTTTTTTCAAAGATCTCTGGGGTATCGGTATCAAACCCGAACATGAAGTCTCCGATGACTGCCATATGATTCTTATGGATGTTATTAATCGCTTGTGTGTATTCATTGACTCTGTTTGTTTTTTTTCCTACCTGGTCAAGGGTGTTTTGAACGAGAGATTCAAACCCGACAAGCCAAGCGGCGCATCCTGCTTTTTTGGAGAGTCGGACGAGATCTGCATCCTGGGCTAATACATCTGCATTCCCATTGCAGAAGAATTTTTTATGCAGTCCTTTCATTTGTTTGAACAATTCTTTTGTGTATGTTGGGTCGACGGTGAGCGACGTATCATAGAACATCAGTGTTTTTTGTGGGATTTTTTTTATTTCTTCTATGACCTCTGATATGGGTCTTTTATAGTATGAATTTCCACCTTGGATGTTTGTCTCTGGGCAGAATTCACAGTGGTAGGGACAACCACGTGTCGCCTCGAGTGCACCGGTCATAATAAATCCAGGTAAACGAACATTGGTTGGCGGTAGACTCTGAGAGATGTTGTATAATGGTGCATGATAGTATGGCTGTAGTTTTTTCTGCTCGAGGTCCTGAAGAACTGTTACCCATCCTGCTTCGTTTCGGCCGATAAGGACGCTATCCGCATGTTGCTTTGCTTCCTCAGGCAGCCCTGAAGCATGGAACCCGCTGAGGACAACCGGGATACCTTTTTTCCTGAACATATCAGCGATGGCATATGCCCGGGGTGCTGTCGAAGTGACATAATTGATAAGGACGATATCATAGGCAACATCATAGTTGATTTGGGAGTATCGCTCATTGACTACGCTGACCTGGTGTTGTTTTGGTGTGATCGCGGCAAACTCCCGTGCTTGTAGCGTAGGGAGGATAGAGAACGTTGTGAGCAATGTTTTTTCAAGGAATTTGTACCGTGCGCCTCCCATCCAGACGGTCTCAACGATGAGTATGTTCATTGCTCTTCTGTGATGAATGAAGAGACAGCTATTTAAGGAATTGTACCTATCTCCTGTCTACTTTGGGAGTTGTATGAATCCGTTCTATAACCCGGTGTTCCTTAGTAAAATTCTCAAACGATATTTAGTAGATGTTGACCGGTTGGAAAGAATGAGCGATGTGTCGCTCCATCGCTATCAAGACAGGCAACTGCGACGTCTTGTTCGATTTGCTGATACCGTCCCTTTGTATCATGAGAAGTTTAAACAGGCGGGGATCCATCCGACCGATATTTCTGGTATTGATGATCTTCAAAAACTCCCTTTTGTAACTAAAGAAGATTTCAAACAACATTACCCGGATGGGATTGTATCATCAAAGATAAACAAAGATTCTCTCATAGAAGTCTCCACGTCAGGCACGACAGGCAAAGTGCTTCCTCTGTATGTCGATCTGCTTGACATCGTCATGGGATTGTTTGCGTACATGCGGACGTTACATGAATACGATATGAGTGTGTGGAAAAACCGGATAACTATTATCGGTGATTTCGCACCGCATACCGCAGAAAGCGGATATGTCACCAGGGGATTGCAGCCTCGGTTCAATCTTACCAGGGTGTTTAAGAACATCCAGTGGTTGAATACGAACGATGACCCAAAAAAAGTCATCGCTGCTATTAACGAGTTCCAACCAGAGTTCATCGGAGGGTACGTTGGGATGCTTGGTCATCTTGCCTTGTTGAAAGAAACAGGTTTAGGTCAGGATATCTCCCCTGACTATATCGCTGCCACCGGCTCTGTTCTTGACGCCTTCCTCAAATCCTATATAGAAAAAACTTTTCAAGCAAAGGTCTTCGAAGTGTATGGCGCAACAGAATCTGGTCTTATCGGCTATCAATGTAAACAAGGAAGCTATCATCTCATGTCTGACCTTGTCTACGCAGAATATCTCAGAGACGGCCGTCCGGTTGACTCCGATGAAGCAGGGGAGTTGATTGTCACAAAATTCCATGGAAAAGGAACACCGATTCTTCGATATAACGCCATCAATGACATCGTTGCACCATTCAAAGGGACTTGCTCCTGTGGGAAAGCAGGCCAATTAATCAAAAAAGTATACGGGCGAAATGACCTTGCACTGTATCGTGCTGATGGTACAGTATTACTTCCCTCTGCGTTCTCAGAGATTTACAGTAAACTACTCTACGAATTAAGAACAAACAAGGTAAAAAATACAAAGATCATTCAACATGATTTAATGAACCTAGAAATCCAGGTGGTGATCGATGAGTCGCTTCGAACGATTGGCCCTTCTGTCGAGGAGATTTTCGAGTTCATTCGGAAAGGATTCCAGGAAAAGATGGGGGCTGACGTGACCGTAAAAGTCAAAGAGGTTGCTGCTGTTGATACCTCACAGGGTCCCCGAATCGTGTCTCTGATAGATAAACAGAATTACAAGATTATGCGCTACGTTTAGATTAAGGCCTTTTTTTGCCTTTCTGTCGAAAGATATTTAAAGGTTCAGAGACTAATAGAAACTTAACAATTGATAATCAGAGGGATAATATGAAAGTTGTATTGTGCAATGATGGAGTATGTGTCCCTCCGAAATGTCCTGTCGTGGATGTCCGGAGTGATAAGGTGATAATTGGCGAAAAAACAAACGTGTGCACATTAACACGGCCTCAATTCGAGATCCTCAGGCAAAAGATTATTGCCGGTGAGATCTAAAAATATTGTTTTCCTTCGCTCTTTTCTTTTTCTTTTTTTTCATTATTGATGATGTGGGTATCCTGCCTCGTTTTCGTTATACATATCAATGCTTTGTCGCATGAGCTGTTGAAGAAACACGAGTCGCTCCTTATCGGTTTCACATCCAGAGGTTGCCAATGTCCCATACAACGTGGTATATTTCGGCTTGACATCCCCATTGTCGTACCCTAATGTCACGACGGTAAACATCGGGATCCCCCCCACATGATCTTTATCGTAAATAATTTGAGCGTTCCTCAACTCATCAATCGTATGATGGATGTTCACATAAATGTAGGCGACAGAAGAGTTCTCAAAGCTGACTATGGACGAGAACATGTCCTGTTTTCCAAAGTCAATTGAAAAAAGTTCTTTTACGACCGGGTACATGATATCACAACCCGCGCAGGAATCCCCGCTATAATGCAGAAACACGGGTCCGTGGGATAAATTCTCCAACACAAAATTTGCATGCGGCTGGTTATCCGCGGTTTCGAAGGTGAAATCCGCATTGGTTTTCGGCTCAAGCTTCAAGCAGCTTAAACACAGCACCAGCACAATCCCTGATCGTACTTCGTCATAGACTGGGGTAAATGCAAACATCCCTCCAAGCGCACCTGAAATCAGGAGAAGCCCGCAGACCTGCAACGCAAAGAATTTCTTCATCGTCCCGTCCTCTCAAAGGTGATGAGTTCATTGGGACAGGCAGTCACGCATTTCCCGCATAAAATACACTCCGGGTCTCGATGCATGTTTGGTACATCGATTCCCATGGGACATTCGTATGAGCAGACATTACAGTGAAGGCAATCTTTTGTTTCAACTGCGATATGATAAAAACTTATTTTATTAAACGGTCCTAGCAGTGCACCGACTGGGCAGAAATACCGACACCATCCACGTTCGATGAGGAAGATTAGTGCGATAAATAAGAGAAAAATAACTAAGGCGATTGAGAAAAAAAAGTTAGGAACAAATTTCCCCGGGTTTAAGATGAGAACAGGGATTGTTCCTGTCAGAAACCCAACGGGGCAGATATCGGTAAAGATAAACCCAATAAGATACGAGGTGACAAATACCAGGCCAATAAGAAGAATGTATTTCGTGTAGCGGAAATATTTCTCTGCTTTATGGGTACCAAGTTTTCGTGCAAGTGGGGTTTTCTTCACTTTCCTTGCAACACGTCCCGTCCCTCGTTGTAATAATCCGATGGGACAAGCCCAGGCGCACACTGCACGACCTGTTAAAACCCCAAGGAACCCGATGATGAGAAGAGGAAATAAAAACAACCTCCAGGTAAAACTCCCTTTGTCGACGCTTTGTTCCAATGATCGTAAGGGACAAGCTGAGGTTGCCGCTGGACATGCCTGGCAATAGAAAAAAGGATAACAAAAACCGGTTTTTAACCCAGGATACCCAGGGTAACCCAGGTTAGCGGAAAAAAAAAGAATAATCTGAGAGATTAAGCGTTTTATTTGTAATTTCATTTAACTCTCTTTCGGCGTATCAGAATCAAACTGATTCCGATTGCGATCACGAAGACAACCAGTTCAAATCCTGGTGTACCGTTATCGTCGCCGTTGTTTCCATCAGGAGTAACTGATAAATTTACCTTCTTTTGTGAGGACTCCTGCCAAGCACCGTTGATTTTTGCTACAACCTTAATGGTGATATACGTAGCATCTGAATGTTTCAGCGTCACATCGGTTCGATAGATGCTCGAACTGGTAAGAGGCATAGAAACGTTTTGGATATCAGGATAACAGACGCCGGTATTTCCGTTACATTCCTCGACATTCACCCGTACTTCCGAGGGTGCTTCACCACTGATTGGTACGGAGATGGTCACAGTTGACAGGGCAGCAGGTGCTGATGGTGTTACCGTAATGGTTCCAATCGGTAAGCCTATACCCGCTGCTACAACAGCAGTTGCTCCAAGAATGCTTACGACAACCATGGTTAGTATGAATTTTCTTTCATTCTTCATATTTTTCGATTCCCCTTTAATTTTTTATCAGTGCTTCATCAATCGTTGATGCAAGCACTGCATAATCTTCATAACCCACGTGGGAGTAATAAATATTTCCATTTTTGTCATAGATGTAGAGAGAAGGGACTCCCTCCGAGGCATATCTGTTTTCAATGGTTCCTTCGGGGTCATCTAAGCCAAATGTCCAGTCTAAGGTTACATTGACTTGGTTTTTGAACTCTTTGATCATGTCTTGAAGCATGGTTGCTGTTTCTCCATTTGATACCCAGACATCTATCGAGAGGATAACAACATCATCTGTTGAATAATTTTCTGAGATCTTCTTTAACTCAAACATCTGATACATGCATGGTTGGCAGTTTACAGCCATGCAATCGAGCACAACAACCTTACCGTAAAAATCACTCAGACGTTTCATCTCACCGTCTAATGTCGTAAATGAAAAATCATCCCCCGTATCATTTTTTTCCTCAGTACAACCAGAGAAGACCAGTAGAAAAATAAAGAGAAAAAACACAAAAAGAAAACGGAGTTTACGTATCCCGGGAATCATCATCACCATGCAACAAGTTAGTGGTACGGTTTTAATTTCTGCAGAAGCATTTCTTTTGGCATCGCACCAACAAATCGATCCACGAGCTGGCCGTTCTTAAACACAAGCATCGTTGGGATGCTCATGATGCCGTACTTCATCGAGGTCTGCGGGTTATCGTCAACATTGAGTTTTCCAAAGACTATTTTCCCTTGCAGGTCTTTTGCAAGTTCTTCGATGACAGGTCCGATCATACGACAGGGACCACACCAGGGGGCCCAGCAATCAATAACCATTGTCGGATATTTATGTATGCTTTCATCAATATCTGCATCAATTAGATGAATTGGGGTGTCTGGCCATTTTTTTTCCATGGTTTTACCTCCGTTCATATACTGTTTCTTTAACTGGTCGAGTTTTTTCTTTTTAATCATCTCGAGAGTATCCATTGTTTTCGGGTAGCACCATCTCCCTAATTAACATTGTGATGAACAAGGGGAAAAGACTTTTTACTTTTGCGTGTCCTGGAGCCATTTTCGTATTCTCAGATAACCGATTTGCTTTTCTCCATCAAGCCACAGGACTGGTGCGGTTTTCTGAAGATCCTCAAACACGTTATGGGTTTTAGCTAAGGTTAAATCCTCCTCGCACCACAGATTCAAGTCATGGGGAAACGTGATGATTTCGACATCATCTCTTCCGGCAAGCAGCTCTTTTGTTTGCTGACATTTGATGCAATGTTCTAGAGAGAATAAGATGGTTTTTGAAATACGAACACCTCACAAGCGATTATTCCTTTACTTTTTTTTTGTTCAGATACCAAATAACCGGTTTTATTTTATAGTTTACTCCTCAAGGTGTTTGCGAGTAACAAAACTATTTCAACTCTTTTTCTGTTTCTGCCCTGGACAACACATGGTTGAAACTCAAAAAATCGTCAGAGACCCGATTCATGGTGATATTAAAATCACGGGATGCTTAGTTGATCTGCTTGAAACCCCGGAAGTACAACGCCTTCATAACATCAAACAACTCGGGTTCGCCCATCTCGTGTTCCCTGGTGCGCATCATACGCGATTTGAGCATTCTCTTGGGTGTTCTATGATTGCTTCTCAGATCGCGGAGATCCTTGCATTGAACGAAAAAGAAAAAACACTCCTTACCTGTGCTGCTCAACTCCATGATATCGGTCATGGCCCGTTCTCTCATACCTTAGAGTCGATTCTCTTACAGCGATTTGGTGTTGATCACGTTGACCTTACAGAGAAGCTGATTCTTGGGGACTATGATGTTTTTGAGGAAAACGAACACCAGTTCATCACTGCGCCATCAGTTCATGAAATCCTTCAGAAACATGAGGTGAATAAAAAAGAAATCGTTGCTATCATCAGAGGGAAACCATCGAAAAAACCTTATCTTGGGCAGCTGTTGAATAGTACGATAGATGTTGATCAACTGGATTACTTGATGCGTGATGCGTATTATACTGGTGTCGCATACGGGATGATTGACCTTCAACGCCTGCTGAGAACCATGATGATTTATAAAGGGAATTTAGCGATGATGCGCAAAGGAGTAAGCGTCGTAGAAAACATCCTGATGGCCAGAGCATTGATGTATTCATCAGTCTATTTCCATAAAACAGTCCGTATCCCGGAGCTGATGCTTTCCAAGGCACTTGAAGAGACAGCAGATGCAGAGCCGTTTGAGTTTTTCCGCATGACAGATGCAGAAATCATGGTCTCTCTGAAAACGATGGGTCGGTTTCAACAGGAGATTATCACTCGTTTAAAATACCGTGATCTCTATAAACAAGCCTATGCCGCCTCGTTGTTTGATTTAGATAAAGAAGGAATCAAGATAGTGAAGCAACTAGAGGATGTATCAGACAGGCGGCAGAAAGAAAAAGAACTGGAGGATGCTTTTGGTATCCCGAAGGGTCATGTCATTATCGATATCCCACGACCAGAGTTGTTGCGGGCGGAGCCTCGTATTCACAACACCGATATTCGGGTAATCGACCGTGATCATGTCAAAAGTTTAGATGATTTTACTCCTGTTGCTAAAGCAATCCGTTCACGAATTGCTCCTGATTGGGTATTGATGATCATCACTGATGAGAAATATCGTAAGATTTTAGCCAGAAAAATTCAGAGAATTTTGTTCTCGTAGCGAATAAGGAGAGAATGGGGAAGTTTGAAGGTGGTGAGGAGAGATTAAAAAAAAATATATGCCTCCCCCATTCTGAAATTGATAAGGAGAGAT
>DATMWV010000225.1:0-12478 GCA_035562195.1 Thermoplasmatota archaeon | reverse complement strand
GCCTATGACTAAACGGAGTAAAGAAATGTCTGTCCAATCCTGATTATTTAACAGATATCAGGTTTATCAACAGTAATGTCTTCGAGAAATTGACAAAAGCAGAGTATATGAGAAATGATGAGCCAAAAAGATTCATATGGCAATATTCAATTTGAGTTGTACTAATATACACCTTTTTTAACAAAATTGCCTATGCTGATTTTCGTCAGTAAATAAAATAATAACCCTTAAATAGCCACAACATTATTCGCATGATGGAGTATTAATTATATGTTATACGGGACGGCATGATTTATGACTGAAGAAAAAGTAGGTGGTATAGGCGTGAGAGGAGTAAAAGACTCATTTTTGGAACAATTGCAAGAAGCATCAACTGAGCTTGGTTCTGTGAAAAGTTCCTTTTCTAAAGGAATGGAGGATCTTGCAAAAATCCAAAGCATGCTCAGTTTCGAAGGATTAAACAAAATGGATTCGATGATGCGATCCTTTGAGGATCGTCTCTCTGAAGCAGAACGACGTCGGGACGAAGCAACCGAAGGCGCCCGTCGTTATAGCATGGAGCTTGAGAAAGAAAAAGAACGATTGATAAAACTCTGGGATGCCTATAAAAACCAGGAGGAATCCTTATCTTCACAAGAGAAACGAGTCTCAGAACTCGAAGAGAGATTACGAGATACCGAACAGATGCATATGCAATTTGAACGAGATGCGACCGTACGGATCCAGACTCTCACCCAGAAGTTAGATGAACGAGCCCAAGCAGTCCAGCAAATGGATGATCTAAAGCAACAAGTGATGCGGTTTGACACCATACGGACTCAAATGGAATCAAATGTTGATAGAATTCGTAGTGAGCTTATAACAAAGGACGAAGTCATCAGAGGATTAGAACGACAAGTTGAAGAGCTGCGCGGATTTGAACAGTTCGCTGATTTCAAACCGAAATTCGAAACAGTATCCATGGAGTATGAGAAAGAGAAAGAACGACTCACAAAGCTCTTCCGATTATATGAGGAAACTGAAACAGAGAACAAACAACTCAAAGAAGAACTCCGAGGCTGGCAGAGCTGGTTTGATACCAACGAAGAGCTCTTCACAAGACTGTTTTCCTCCGTCGAACATTTAAAACAACAGCACACAGCAATCCCAACTGCAGAAAAAACCGACGCGGACATCGAAATCCCTCCTTCTTTCCAAGATCAGCCAACACCTGTTGAGCGACCAAAGCGAAGACTGCGGTTCCGAAAATAAACAACCAACCATTTTTTTCTTTTTTTTATTCTATCGTAACGCAGCTTATCCCAGATTCATCTTCTGATATCATCATCGTATGTTCTGTGAAATGTTTGATGTCTTCTACATGAGTAATAAGGAAAATCTGCTTGAATTTTGAGGAAAAACCGTTGAGTGTTTTAATGATGTTTTGCTTCCGTATCTGATCCTGCGAGCCAAAAATTTCATCTAAAATAACGAACTGAAAGACGCTCCCAGCCCGTTCAGTGATGATTTCAGAAATGGCAAGTCTGATGCAGAGATTCGCCAAATCCTCTTCTCCTCCTGAGAACCGTTCAATATTATAAGCCGTCCCATGGTCATATACCAAGAGATCATAATCTTCATCCAGTTCGATTTGTGAGTATTTCCCATCGGTAAGCTCATCAAAAAGTTCTGATGCATGCGCAGAAAGCATAGGGCGAATCTGAGAGATGAGATACGTCCGGAAAGATTCCATGACCTCAGACAGCATGTTCTGGTGTTGAGCTTCGTTTCGTTCGTTTTCAAGTTTTTTTTCCAATTTCTGTTGCTCCTCAATCTGTTTTTCATAGGTTGTTATCTGCTGGTCAATGAGTTTTTTTTCTCCTTCTTGTTCCTTTAGGCCTAGAGCAATTTTTTGTTGTTTTTCTTTTATATCATCAAGTGTAGTTAATGATCCTTGATAGAGCGTATATGCTTCATTGACATGGATTCGAATCAGTCTATATTGCTTTTCATCAAAATCAACAACACCAAGAGTTTCCAGATCATTTTTTTTATGCTCCAACTCTTGTGTTTCCCGCTCCATTTCCTGATTTATATGCCGAATGGTGCTTTGGGATTTTTCTCGTTCAACAACTCGACTGCGCAGGAACATATTTTTTTTATGCAGCGCCTGTTTTTCACGAGACGATCGATCATATTCTATTTGTAATTTTTTTTGGTCATCATGTAATCGTTGTGCTTCACGGTTTTTTTTCTCAATTTCTTCTGTAAACGAAACGATAAGTTTTTTTTGTTGGTCTCCTAGTACACGCTCGCAGGTAGGGCATTTCGCCTGCGGTCCTATTTTTTCTATTGAGTGTTTTTTTACAGTTAATTCTTTTATATCTTCTCTGAGTCGAGTTGAGATGGTGGAATTTTGTTCTTTTTTCTTTATAATGGTTTGAATAAAACTCGTGTTTTTCTCCTGTTGTTGATCAAAGTCTTTGAGTTCTTTATCGAGATTCTTAAAAAGTAGGAGATTCTGTTTCAGTTTTTCAAGGGTCTCTTTTCGTTCGGTTAATGTTTTTTCTATGAGTCGTGTGTCATTTTCCAAGCGTTGTTTCTTTTCGAATTTACTTTTTTTCTCTTCAAGTCTCCCTGCACTTGAAAGTAATTTTTCGTAAGAATTCTTCTTTGTTTCGCAGTCTTTTTTTATCTTCGAAAGCTCTTCTTGTATTTTTTGATGCTGTTTCTTTTGTTCTTCCATGCGGAGCGATCGTTCTTTTTGTTTCTTCTGTTGAAGGAGGATCTCTTGTTTGAAGACGAGTATCTTGTTTTGTCCATGTTCATCAACAAGATCGCTAGCGATATTTTCGATAAGATTTTTTTTCTGCTTAATGTCTGAGCGAATCTGACTGATGATCTCATCAACTGCGTTGATCCCAAGCATCCGTAGGATCAGTTGTCGACGTTCACTTGGATTCATTGATGATAAGGTGTTGAGTTCTTTTTGTTTAGCAAAAATAGACGTGTAAAACGATTTCCAGTCCATCCCAAGTTTCTTCTGGATGAATTTACTCAGAACCTCCGCACCGTTCACTGCTAGTTTCCCATTGACCGTCGCACTGCCTGATGATGAGAGGTTCTTTCCACTCATCTCTCTTACAAGATGGTACGCATCGTCGTCGAAGATGAACTCAAGCTCGACACGACACGGATCGGAGGGTGCTGCGCCTTCACGTTTAATCTGGTCTGTCGAGGTTCGAGCTGCAACAGGACCATACAACGTCCATGCGACCGCTTCGAACAGGGTTGATTTTCCTACACCATTTAATCCGACAACACCGGTGACGCCATCAGGAAATTCAAGGTAACAATCTTTGAACTTTCGAAAGTTTTTTAGACGGATTGATTTCAGGATCATGGTTTTTTCTCTTGTTCATCAACCTTTTGGATGTAGTGTAACCCGAGATCAAGTAACATCTTTTCTTCAGGATAGTGTTGGGTGGTGAGGAATTTCTCAAACTCATCTGCCAGTGATTTCATTTTGTATCTTTCACCAACTGTTGTCTTATCGGTTTTCACAGACATTGGTTTAACCTCAAAATGTACAGCGGTTTTCCCCAGATCTCTGATCTGATGATAATCGATGCCTCGTTGAATATGTGCAGGGATATTCTCCAGACGAAGTCGTATGATCTTATCCTTTGGTTCAATCTCATGGATGATTTCTTTTACTTTCTGTATAATTTGTTCGATACGAAGCGATGAACAATCAAGAGATGGAGCGTCAATCATACTCCTGGTCTTCAGCGGAATGAACTGGTGTTTTAATTTTTTTCCAAGCTCGATTTCAAGCCATCCTTTCTGAGAGTCTGCCTCAGTAAAACTGAGATGCTCTGTTGATCCTGCATAAAACGCGTTCCCCTGTAGTTTTGTATACATATGGTAATGACCAAGTGCGATATAATCGAAATCCTGCGAAAGGTTTTTTATCGGGATGAACAACTCGTTAAATTCGTTCATTTTGAATTCCTTAATGCCAGTTACCGCGCCATGAGCAAGTAGCACATTGTAATCCGCGTCCTTATCCACTGAAATTTTTTTCAGGTTGCTGTCAAATTCATCAGGATTTTGACACTGCGGAATCGCATGGATACAAACCGTTTCCTCGTTCTGTTTCAACAAGATCGTTTCATATTGATTGTTGTGGATGGGGTACACCTGGTCAAGATGTTCAAAGATTGTGAAGATGTTCCCTGTCTCTTTGAGTTTTGGTGTCTCATGATTACCAGAAATCACAACGAAAGGAATCTTTTCTTTTGATAAACGAAGAATCTGTTGAACTGCAACTGTGATCGCTCGATTTGGCGGACGAACCGAATCAAAAAGATCACCAGCATGAAGGACAAGATCAGGTTTTGTTTTTATTGCATAGTCAATGCATTGGGTAAACGCATCATACACATCCATCTCCCGCTGGTTCACCCCTTGCTCTGTTACTTTCCTATACGCAGAATACCCAAGATGCGTATCAGCAAGATGTACGATCCTCATGGCTCCCTTCTTTTTCGAGAAAGTTTCAATGCAACAACATCACAGGCTAAGGTCACTGCATCCAGTGTTGGAGCGATTGGTGGTGCGTACGCTGTTTCTAGTCTGCGGAACTCTTCAATGGTCATTTTACTCAGGATCGCACACGCAAGCGTGTTGATGCGTTGTGCTGCGTTGTTGCCGACCGCTTGGGCGAAAAGGATGCGTTTTGTCTGTTCATCAGCACCAACCTTCATCGTGATACTTTCTTTGCCAGGGAAATACTCTGGCTTGGAGAACCCTTTGTATTTACCAGTCACCAGCGGCAGGTTTTTCATCGCTTGTTTAACCGGACCAACCGCGGCTATCTCCATACCAAAAAACTCTGAGGTTCTCGTCATCAGTACCCCTGGAGGTAATGCATACGTTCCACCTGCAGCATTGATCCCTGCAGTGATCCCTTGTCGTACTACAATGCTCCCAAGGCCGATACAGAGAGGTTCATTGGTGACAAAATCCTTATATTCTGTGCAATCACCGACAGCATAAACGTTTTTCAGAGACGTTTCTGCTTTTTCGTTGACGAGGATCCCACCGGTCTTCCCAATCACACAACCGATGGTTTTTGCAAGAGATGTATCTGGTTTTGTGCCTGTCGCGATAATGAGAAGATCTGTTTTGATTTTCTTTTCTTCCCCGCTTGAGTTATTTTTTATGATAAGAGCGGTGATGGCGTCATGGTGTTCTTCTATCTGTATCGCAAGATGATTTGTATAAATCGAGATTTTCTCCTGCAGAACCTGCAGTACCGGTTCGCTCATATCATCATCCAGGGAGTTTGCAAGAATGGTTGGGAGTGCCTCGACGACTGTGACATCCAATCCTTTTTTATGCAGCGTATCTGCCATCTCAAGACCGATGAGTCCAGCACCGATTATGGTGGCTTTTATTCCTTCTTTTATCTGGGAAAGAATATTCTTCCCATCATCGATGGTCCGAAGGTTGAAGACACCTTGAACGAATTGACCATTTTTCTGAATTTGTTTGATTGGTGGCACCCATGGTGTTGCTCCTGTCGCAAGGATAAGACAATCAAACTCCCTTTCGATTCGTTCAGTACCTTTTTTTGCTATCACTCGTTGCTGTTGGATATCGATGGTTTCGACAGATGTTCCAAGATGAACATCGATATGTTCTTTTTTGAACCAGTCCTCTGAGAATTCAATAAGATCGTGGAACATGGGAACGGTTCCAGCGATCGCATATGGTAACCCGCATTTCGAATATTGTGGGTATATTCCTTTTTCGAAAATTGTTATGGATGCGGTTCTATCTGTTTTTCGTGCGAATTGGGCAGCAGTTCCTCCACCCGCACCACAACCGATGATAATGATACGTCGTGTGTTGGTCACTAAAAAACCTCCATCCATCTAACTACAATGTTTTTTTAAACGTTTTTGATACTGGATGGTGGATGTCAAGGAGATGTTAATTTGACATCCATGTTTGTCCTACCAAAAGTATTAAAAATATTGTATTTGATTCAACACTACTAGTAGAGGGGTGAACAGATACTAAAATAGCTCGAGTGGATGAAATATTGTGTTTTCAAAAGAATAATCGTGAGGGGATGGAGACCGTGGTACACTCAGAGGGAAAAAGAGACAAACTGGATGATGGAGTGGTCATCCCCTCTAAAACGTATAATTTTTTCTCCTTGAAGACGGTTGAAGAAAAAGTAGATCATCTTTTCACTACAGATGTTATTTCGACACCTGAGAAAACGACACAGATTCGGTCGGTACAAATGCATCGGCGTTCAAATTATCGAACTATGATGAGTATCGAAACATGGGAGACTGTAAGTCCTCGGATAAAGCGGTTCCGCATAAAGCCGCAGAAAAAAATCGTTTCATTGTTGCTTGTTTTCCTTCTATTGTTTGTTGTAGTTGTTGCTGCACCCTTTGTCAATCTACCTGACAACTCGGGGCTCTTTGTATCAATTTCTCCTTCAACAGTTTGGACTGGTGACTGTCTGTATGTGAATGTGACGGTACCCAGTGCAGCAAAAATAATTTCTGGTACTTGTGATATGGGTGGCATTGAAACCGTCAATCTTTCCTTGGTTACGACTGCCTCGATAAATCAGGTATGGCAAGCGGTATGGATGGTGCATGACGTGTCGGTGGGTGATTATGTCACCAGGGTCACCATCATAGACGAAGATAACACGTCAAATCAGGTTGAGGTTGGGTGGAGTGTTGTATCCTATGATGACACCCGTACCGGTGCATCTCGTATCGCGTTGGCAAGTGATAAGGAATCAAGGTTCACTTTTGAATACCGAAATGGAAAAGATACTGTAAGCAGTAAAGAAGGTGCTGATGGAACTACGGTTTTTACAAAACCTAAACAGATAAAAAGAGGGGAGACTGAAAAGAAAAAAATCGAAACTTCGGTTTATGACCCGCAAGGAAGACGTACCAATATTGGACTGGATGTGGACGAAGGAAGGAATGATACCTTTTCCATTACATTGTTACCAACAAGGGGGTTTAGAGCAGGTTTATATACACTTGATGTAGCATTAACGACAGATAACGTGACTTATAAAGAAAATGAGGAAGTCATGCGGGGCTTGGTCTCTCTCAATACTGAGAAAAGCATTTATACGCCAGGGGAGGTAGCTGAGTTTATCCTTGTTGTTTTAGATAAAGAAGGACATTCGGTTCGTGGTGGTGATATCGAATTACTTGTAACAGATAGTGCTCAGAAAACTGTTTCTCTTTCTACTTCAAATGGGACGATTACACCTGGTGATGACTACGGAATTTATTTTGCGGAGTACCTGACGGAACGAGAGGGGGAACAAACGATAAATGTTACTGCGTCGATTGATGGTGTTCCTGTTACGTTCTCAACAAATTTCATGGTGTTGCAGCAGTATGATTTTGATATACTACGGACTGCTCAGAGTAAGATTGATCCTACTAGAGAGAGAAGTTTTGATGTCATTGTTGATGTCGAATCGTTTGTCGATGTTGACTCTTTGATGATTAAAGAATATGTTCCAGCTGATTTTGAGATAAGCAACACAGATGCAACAGTCCTGACGGAGGATAGTACAAAGATATTGACGTGGGAGAGAAACGTAATTGGAAATAAAACAAGTGTGAGATATTCTTACTCTGTTCCTGACTTTTGGCCATATCTCTACGCTGTAGGCCCTGTGGAATTACAGTATGATTTACAAAAATTCAAAGAGGCAAGGCCCTGGTTTGTCGCAGTTGATCCTGCTACAATCCCGACCGTTACCACAAACATCTCAACCGGAGTAGAAGAAACCAATGCAACTCTCTGGGGGTATTTGGAGAATGATGGTGGAGAGAGTTGTACGGTTCGATTTGAATATGGAACCACGACGACCTATGGGACGAATACAAGTAATCAGACGAAGTCGAATGATTCGATGTTCTTAGCGGATCTCAGCAGCCTCACGAAAGGACAGCTGTATCATTATCGGGCATACGCGAATAACACCGTTGCAAGTGATACGGGTGATGATCTGATGTTTTTGACGAAGCCGGATTCTCCGAGTGGTTTGACGGCGCAGGCGAACAGCAGTTCGGTGATGTATTTGACGTGGACGAAAGGAACGGGGGCGAACCGTACATATATTGAGCGTAGTACGAATTCTGTGTGGACGCGCGGCGTGGGAACCGAGATGTATAATAATACAGGGACGTGGTGTGAGGATATCGGTCGTGAGGAAAACACGACGTATTATTATCAGGCATGGAGTTATACCACCTGGACGAGTACTCCAACGATTCATCAGTGGTCTGATACGAATGCGAGTGCGAACAACAGGACAAATGTGTTGCCGACGATTACAAATCCGGGTCCTGCGAATGAAGGCACCGAAATCGGTCTAATACCGTTGATGAATATCACGGTGCATGATTTTAATGATGGAAGTTTGACGGTCCGATGGTATAGTAATAGTAGTGGTTCGTGGGTGTTGTTTGGGATTAATAGTAGTGTTGGTAATGGGACGTATCATTGGACGAATAGTAATTTCAGTTGGTATGCGACGACATATTGGTGGAACGTTTCTGTGAGTGATGGACAGGATGTGATTAAGAGCAGTGCGTTTCATTTTACAACAATTGGGGCAGACATATCACTTGGCGTTACCCCCTCGACATGGAATCAGGGGACGATACTCATCGGGAGTTCTAATGCTACCACTGGATTGTATTTCAACCTTACCAACCAAGGAAGCGTCCCTATACTCGTACAAATCAAAGCAACCAACGCGACCAATGCCACGACCGGTGCCAAATGGAATCTTACTGGGTCTTCAGGACTCGATAATTTCTCGTTACAATACAATAAAAGCGGTGATGTACGGTGGACAACTATAAACCTCACGTACGATACTTTTGTGCTTAATCTCCCTGCAACGGGGATCGATTGGCTGACGTTTGACTTAAACCTGATTATGGCAACGAGCTCGTCAATCGGAGTTCCGTTGTCTTTTACAATTACCTTTAAATCAGTCGCAGCATAAACAATCAATGGTGTTTCTGTTCTGGATATCATTTTATAGGTCGTGAAAAGCATTTTTCAACGAGCGTATCGTTTTTTTGCTGATGGTGTTCTCGTTGCATTTCTTTGAAGGTTTTTTTGTCATTTTGTCATTTTGACTTTTTTATGGTCTAACTTTAAATATGATAAATGACAAACGGTATCGTGCTAAATATTGACATAATATGGAATGGAAACGAAAAAAACCTCGCAACGCGCGGAAGGAAAAGGAAATGAACAGAACGATTCCTGTATATTTGCTCTTCATTCTTCTCATTGTCTCATCCGTACAACTCGTATTTGCAGATGAGCAAATCTCAGTTGGTTTTGACCCTGATCTGATTCAACAACCGCCCTATGAGCCACCATCACCACCCAGTAACATTCCGCCTGTAGCAAATATCACCGGCCCAAGGATAGGGTATGTGAATCAGTCTTTGATCTTCTCTGCTCATTATAGTTATGACCCTGATGGGATACTTATTGGATACCGCTGGGATTTCGAAAACGATGGTCTCTTTGATACTGAATGGATGAAAGAAATCTTTATCACTCACTCGTATTCTAATCCTGGAAATTACACGATAAAACTCCAGGTGAAAGATGATGATCAAGCAATGGGTGTAACTTACCTTATTATTACTATTATCCGACTCACGGCACCTCTACAACTTCCCACTGCTCAAGCAAACGGACCGTACCAAGCATATGCAAACCAAACAATCACCTTCCACAGTTACGATAGTTACGATCCCGATGGAATCATCATGAATTATACCTGGGATTTTGGTGATAAGACACTATCCTATGAACAAAACCCGGTACATATCTATACACAACCAGGCAATTACATTGCAATCCTAACCGTCAGAGATAATGATAACCTCAGTAATATTGCCCTTGCCTCAGTATATATCCGTGAACATGAAGAATCTGTAGTACCTGATAATTCTCAATCTACTCCCCCGGTAATCCCCTTAGTTATTATGATACCATGTCTATTTTTACTTATCCTGTTTGCCAACCTTTTCAATCTCTTGATAAAACCTACAAAAGATCATATCTTTTCACTCAAACAGCAAAAACGCTATTATTTCATGAAAAATAGAAGCGATGAGCGCTTTGGAAATACGCACAGAGAAATTAAGGAAAAAACTGGAATTACTATACTGAACTCCCTTAAAGAAATGCCAAAGCAGAAACGCGATATCAGCAAACCAATAGGAAAATCAGTTTTTCTCAATACCGACAATGAAAAACTAGGAGATATCATTGAAACAATTCATGACCAAAACAATCAGATTATTGGATTTAAAGTAAAAGAAAACAAATCGGAAAAAGAACTACATTTATTCGCAGAGCATTGCAGAAAACAGAAACATAACTACATCTACAAGCCAAACTGTTTTACTATTCCATCGACAGTTATTGAAGATTTCGAAGCCTGTGATAACATCAACCCTGATATCATCTTGTTGTTAAAAGACAATATTATATCAAAAGATGAATGGGAAAAGAGTAACATCCAGCATGATGATGAAATAAGGAAAAACATAAATCATTCATATGCTCTTGATAAAACAATACAGGGCAGCCTGCATATTCTTAAAAAACAACTTATTCTCGTTGAAGATAAGTTAAAAGAGTTACAGAGAAAAAAAGAAAAAAATATGATTAGTCAGATACAATATCTACAAATGGCACATCCGTACCATCAGATGTTAGATGATATTAATCAGAACATTAAAAAGTACCAGGACTTAACTAAACGACTTAAATAAACTTCATCAAGGAAACTCAATAAACGCCATAAACAACTTTTATACTTTTTTCAAAAAAAAATATGAGATGAACGAATACAGAAATTTTAACTTTTTTGGTCAAAAAGATTCAAATTGAATACGGCATTTTTTCTGATATGAGCATTGGAAAATTATCAGAAAATTTTCGTTATATTGAAACAATAACTTATAAATATTACGAACTAATTACATAGCCCTTGTCCAATTCTATACGATTGGATACTAAGGGATGATGAGAAATGGGATGCAGAAATAACAAATATAATGTAGCATATGCAAGTGATATAAAGAAGATACTTTTTGCCTGGCTTGTCTCGATGCTCTGGTTGAGTGTACTGACACCAATGGTTTTAGCAGATGAAACCTCTATCAGTGTCACTTTCGATCCTGAAGGTGTGATTGATATTGATGTGACACCAAAAACCTATGATTTCGGCTCTGTGCAGGCAGGGGCATGGAAAAACACAACTGCAGACTACTTCACCATCTACAACAACGGCACCCAACCCATGGATACACAATTTAAAACCAATGCAACCACAGATAGCACATCACTCTCCCTTGACGACAATGGAGCTCCGGGGAATAATGCATACTCTTTTCGAACCAATGGACTCGACAACAATGGGTATATCACTGCGGCATACGCTGCTGAACATGACACCGGAATCGCAGCAGGTTCCAACAAGGTGTGCGGCCTTTGTTTGAACATGGGAAGTAGCTTGACTCAGAACTGGACTGCACAGCGCACAACCATCTATCTGCAAGGCAGCATATCCTAAAGACTGAGCGAGTGAATCGAAATCATCCGTTTTCCTTGCTTTTTTTCTATGTATAACTAATAAATAATAGTAGAGATATTAGGTATTGGTGAGAGGGAACGTGAAGAAGATACTATGGTTCGTTATTCTCTTTGTCTTTCTAGTCCAGCTACTCACCACTCCAGCACAGGCAGGATTGCAGATCTGGCCTGGAAAACTTACCATCTCCATGCCCGAGGGATACCCAACTGAGAGAATTTCGTATCTCATTGAAGTAACAAATCCCTATACATACTCGATGAATGCATCTGCGCGAGTAGAAAACCCAGACATACAACAGCTTTCTACTAACTATTCGTACATCCCGGATCTCTCTTGGATAACCGTCGAACCGGAGACGTTGTATCTCCCTGCAAATACCTCAAGCACTTTTAAGGTCTTTCTTGATGTTCCTAAAAGCGAACGATCCAGTTATTATAATACAAGTTGGGAGAGCTGGGTCGTCATTTCCTCTGATAAACCAGCAGGTGATACTGGAGGACTTATCTTCCAGGTAGAACTCGCAGTAAAACTGTTTATTCACACCCCATCACGACAAAATGAACCAACTGCAGGAATCTTTATAATCCTCATCGGAGTAATCATCACAAGCGGAGTAATTTATATTTTATTGAAAAATGTAAGAAAAAACATTCCAGGAAAATAATAAATCACCATGCAAGGATGCGTCTAGCCATTGCTTTTTAATAATTTTTTTTTCGGGTAACAAAAGAAATGCTATGATAGCTGCCCTTCTGAGAAAATGTTGGTAGTCTAAGTTCATAAGGCATACAG
>DATMWV010000224.1:0-4840 GCA_035562195.1 Thermoplasmatota archaeon | reverse complement strand
TCTATTGTGCGAGAATTAGATTCCAAGGACCATAAAATCTTATATCATCTCTTCTTGAACTCCAGACAATCGCTCTCATCAGTAGCAAAAAAAGTCGGTCTTCAAAAAAGCGTTGTCGAATACCGCATCAAACGACTGCAGACGAAAGGAATCATAAAAAATTTCAATGCAATGGTCGATGTCTTCAAACTTGGATTCTCCGTCTACCGACTCTACATCGTCTTACAATATGCCTCACCAGATAAAGAAAAAGAGATCGTCGCACATTTTGTCAACCATAATAATACTTGGAGCATCGCATCGACCAAGGGACGGTATGATTTAATTATTACCATATTGGTCAAATCCCCGAATTATTTTTATGCGTTCTATGAAGAAACCTTACGACAGTATCGGTATTATTTCAAAGAAATATATTTCTCGCAATTGTACGAATCATTTGGATACAAACATTCACTGTTGCTTACTGAACTGACGACATCCAATGAACGAGCATATGAATATCGAGATAACGGAAAAACCGTTGATGTCGATGCCGTCGATTACAAGATACTGAATCTACTAGCAAAAAACACGCGGATTAACAGTGTCGAAATTGCTAGTAAAATCAACGTGTCAACGGTGACCATTCATTCCCGGATTACTAAATTAATTAAATCAGGGGTGATCCAACGGTATTCCATCACGATGGACATCAATAAACTTGGGTTACGTGAGTTCATCGTGAACTTATCCTTGCGTGATTATAACAAGAAAAACCAGATCATCACGTACCTAAGTGACAATCCATTTCTCTGGGAGATCCACAAAGCAATCGGCGGGTATGATTTGGAAATCACGTTATATGCGACCAACTTTGAGCATTTTTATCGGGTCATGGAGGACCTACGGAAAAAATTCCCAGATGATATAGCGAATTACGATTATCTCTATGTCACCGAGGTCTTCAAATCAAACATATTGCCTGAAAAAATATAAGATTCTTTATTGTTAATGAGAGGTTTTTTGAAGAAAGAATCAAGAGAATTCTGTATTATTGTTTCTTTGCTTTCCGTAACACCGCATCGATGCGTGCTTTTAACTCTTTGATTTCGATAGGTTTCTTGATGTAATCCTCAGCGATAAGTGCCCCAGCCTGTTCAGCAAATTCATCGGTTCGGGCGGTGAGAAAAATAATAGGGATCTCCTTCCATAAGGGATTCGCGCGTAAACGGTCAAAGACTTCCCAGCCGTTCATCTTCGGCATCATGATATCAAGCAGAATCAGATGTGGGATTTCTTTATTTTCCAAGAGTTCAAAACATTTTTCGCCACTTTCAGCTGGAATGATTATATACTCCTTTCCAAACAAATTCTCAAAAGATGTTTTAATATAGAAGATCTGATCTTTTTCATCATCTACCAACATGATTTTTTTCATGATGCATTCTGCCTCTCATGATATATCAAGGAAGGCTTTAATATTTATTTCCACAGGGTCAAGAGAAGACGGCTGAAGAAAAGGAAAATGAGAAAACAACATTATTTAACGTTTTTATGTAGGAAAACCTACGGGAAATGTGAAAAACACGGTAATGCCCTTCCCAGGACCAGGGCTTTCCACCCAGATAGTTCCTCCATGCTTTTCAACAATACGTTTACAAATAGACATACCCAATCCTGTGTTTTGAATATCATGTCGCGCTGAATCTGCTTTATAGAACTCATCAAAGATACTGTCAATCTCATCCTTGGTCATCCCGATACCGTTATCCTTGATAGATATCGTGATAAAATCATTTGTTTGTGTTGCATCGATAGTTATTTTACAGTCTTCTTGACAGTATTTCACCGAGTTCTCAAAGATGTTGGTCAGTAGCTCTTCAAGTCGTAATCGATCCGCTTTAATGGAGAAGCTTTTATCGATGTTGTTGATGATTTTTACATTGCTGTCAACAAACTGGATTTTTTTATTGCTGATGATCTGATTGATCTCTTCGAATAAAGGGAGCACCTCAATAGAGAACCTTGTGTTTGGGGAATTTAACATCGCAAGTTCTAGTGTTTTTACCACCAGGTTTTTCATATAATCCGCGTTTCGATGAAGTACGGTAAGCATCTCTTTTTTCGCGGCATCTGTTTCTGTTTCTTCAAGCAGTGGGATTAGATTTATCAACGGACCTAAGGGATTTTTAAGATCATGACCGAGTTGATTGATGAACTCATCTTTTTGTTTGAGTAATTTTTCTACTTCTTTTGTCCGTTCTTGTACTCGTCCCTCCAGATTTTTATTTAATGTACTGAGATCCTCTCGCGCGACTGTTAAATCTTGGTTGATTTGCTGCAGACGCTTGGTTTTTTCCTCCAATTCTTTCGTTCTTACAGCGACGAGTTCCTCGAGGTTCTTACTGTAATCTTCTAAATTATCCCTGGAGACTTTCAGGTCAGCACTCATCGTATTAAACGCGGTCGCAAGCTCGCCGATTTCATCCTTTGATTTGATTTTTACTTCATACCCTAGTGTGCCTTTGCTCATGTGACGAGCACCCTTAGTCAACTCCCCTATCGGTGCAGAAATGAAATAATTGAAAAGGAAAAATATCAAGAGAAATGAGACGATGATGAAAATACCAGAATACAGGGAGGTGGTAATAATCATCTCTTGTGTCATCGTATCTAAACTTGATAGCGAAAAAATATACCGCACAGTATAGGCATGTCTGCCTGTTTCCTCGATATAGGGTACAATAATATCAACACGTCGTGTTTTTTCATTCAAAAACAGCGATGATATCGGATCGCCGACCCGTTGTTTCAGTGTCTCATTATCTAAGACTCGCTCCCCGTTTGTGTTTTCATCATATTTTCCATCCACTATCTCTGTTGAATCAAAGAGGATTTTACCGTTCACATCAACAATTTGTAATTCAACGAGGTTCTTGTTCAGCTTCATTAAATTATCGATGATTTCAGCAAATGTGTAAAAACCGGATCCATAATACACATTATAATTAGAAATCACATAAACGATGGAGAGGCTAGAGAAAGAAGAAGCGGTATTGATAATAGTGTCTTTTGCCGCTTTTGACTCTCGCTCAATGATCACTAAGGAGCTTGTGAGAAAAACAACAAGAAGTATCACAAGAAGTGGAAAAAAAATTTTTAGTTTTACACTGTGGAACTTCTCCATTCCGTAACGCACCAATAACTATGTATCCCACCTCGGTTATTTAACAGTAATTTCTTCCACAAGCGTATTCATATCTGATCGTGGACTCCAAATTAGGTAATCTGGAAATGCGACATTACAGACACTGATGTAAAGAGGAATGCAGGCAACATCATCCATGGCTACCTTGAATCCACCCTGCATTATGCCCATTCGAATTTTTTGATTCATAATAGTGCTGATTTCTGAAGTGATTTCATCAACGGTCCGATTCGAATAATTCCCTAAATTATACGATCCTCGCCCCAGTGGATGATTCTCGGACCGTAAGAGATAATCGAAAATCTCACCACCATCACCAGTTGCAGGGATCCAACCCATCAAATAAATAGGATAATCACCCCTGTCAAATTTCATATAATACTCATCTTCAGTAGGAAGGAGAGTGACGTTGACGTTGATGACCTGTGAAAGCTGCCGTGCTATCTCTTCCCAAATTTCGATTTGTATCACATAAATTTCTGGGCACTCGATCGTAATATTAAACCCGTTTTCATACCCAGCCTCCTTGAGAAGCTGCCTGGAGAGATTCACATCATATGATAATCGTTTTATCTCAGGGTTATACCCAAAAATTAACGGTGATAAAAACTGAGACGCAGGTTCTGCAGCCAATCCAAGAATTTTTATGATACTGTTGACATCAATTGCATGGTACAGCGCCTTCCTTACACGGACATCTGCTAAAGGATTTTTCGTCCCAGGGAACCCAGTGCTATTGTTCTCCCTGAAATCAAACCCAAGGTAAAATACGGTAGGATTTGAGACTTTTTTAATCGTAATACCTGAACTATTGAGAATCTCAGAAACATACCGTTCAGGGACGTGCTCCAAGATGTCTATCTGTTTTGCAATCAGTGCATTTTTTCGATCCTCACTTTTTTCAATGATCTTATAAATGACTTTTTTTATGACAGGTTGACCCATTGAATAGTTCTCATTGCGTACCAAGGTAATATGGTCATCTGACACGTTCTCCAGAAGTTTATATGCACCAGTTCCAATCGGCCATTTCTCTGTCGTCTCCTGTTGATATTTCTGGGAAACCATTGGGACGTTTGTCAATTTGTTTAAAAGAATCGGAAACGGCTGATAGGTTTTGATGTCCACAGTATACTCATCGACAACTTCGACTGCTTCAATTTCTGTCAGCAGATCCCAAAGGACATGACTGTTGTTATTCTTGAGGAGATCAATCGTATACTTCACATCAAATGCTGTAAATTGATACCCATTATGGAATGTGACATCGTCTCTGAGGAAAAACCTCCATGTGCAATTATCTGGATTATTCCAGGATTTCGCAAGTTTAGGAAAGAGCTTGAAATTTTTGTCAAATTCTACTAAGGGATTAAAGATATTGAAATTAATCGCAAGGGTGTTGGAATCATAGCTATCAATCCAGGGAAAAAACCCATGAGGGTCTTCAAAAATTCCAATGGTCAGCAGTTCGCCTTGTTTTTGATTCTGTTTCCCTGCTTGATTGATGCAGCCTGACAAACCTACAGAAAGTAGGCTGATGACTAATCCTAATACAAGTATTTGCTTCATGTTCTACCTTAGAGTTGATTCTGAATGATACCGGGAGATACAATCCCAAGATACCTAGTTGAGTATCCCTACATATATCTT
>DATMWV010000223.1:0-17256 GCA_035562195.1 Thermoplasmatota archaeon | reverse complement strand
TCGTGATATTCTAATTAAGGAATTTTTTTTCAATTTATTTGTGTTTAATTTTTCGTTCTTCTTTTTGGAGATGGGCATAACGCTGTGTATGTTCATAGATAAGTGCTTCATAGATTTCCTTCGAAATTGATCCTTCCTTATAATATTTTTTTGCAGCTTCTTCTTGTAGTCTTTTCGTTTCTAACATCTCTTCCTGAATGGTTTTTACGCGTCGCGATTTATACATTTTTCCAATGAATACAAAACCGATTATTCCACATATACCTGCTGCAAGTAAGGGGATTACTATGAGAATTATGGTTGATTGTGTTTCGGATGTGATTAAAAATATTTTTTTTATTTCCCCTTTATTTTCGAATAAATCTTGGGCGTTTATTTCAAAGACTTGACTTCCGATATCCTGAGATGTGACAGAAATATTGGTCGTGTACATCCCATTATTCTCATTCTGTAACGTAATATTTCCCTGAGAGGTACTTAGGAGAACAGTCCCTGTTTTCATTAACGTGTTATCTAAATACCGGACCTCGACTTTAAAAGAAATGATGGAATTGGCTGAAAATTGTAAGGTTTGTGGCTCTAAAATAGTAACTTGTAACGGGGCAGGCTCAATAATGATTGATAGCGCACTCCCGCCTACTTTTACTATTCCACTGATGTTTTTTATACTATCAACAGTACAAAACCATTCACCAATAGGTGCATCCCACGGGATAGTATAGTATTGTTTGTAGTTCCCTGGTGCGTATTCAACCAGAGGTATTGTCACTAAGGAAGGTAATGTACAGAACGTTGTTGCATTTCGAACGCTTTGTAGATTTTCTGTTACATAGACTGAAATATCAAATGCATCCCCTCTTTGATAGATTGCCTTATTTGGTGGTGAATAGAAATCGACAGCAAAACGCATAATCGCAGGGGGTGTGGAAATTGTGATGGATCTCGATTCGATGCCTACATGTCCGTTTGTATCTATTACTCGGCTCTGTACTGTCCATACACCTTCAGTATCTCCATAGGAAATCGGATAAAAAAAATCATAGGCGTCATTTTGAATTTGAGTTATGAAAGATACGCTCTTCTTTGCATTTACAATGGATATGATAACATCTGCAGAATCAACGATATCATCATTAAAAGTGGTTGCATTTCCGTAGAGGTGAATCTGTTGTCCTTTTACATAGTCGGCTTTATCAGTAAACAATTGTACTGACAAGTCAGTTGTCACGTTGAGATGAAAATCGATAGAATGATTGATTCCTTCTGATTGTGCAGATATTTTGTAGGTATATACTCCGGGATTTGATAGAATGGATGATTGATAGGTAATTGTGCATTGAAAAGGAGTTACTCCTGTTGTTGGTCGAATGGAACTAGATATCCCTGCAGGGGTGCTCTCAACCCAGTTTCCTTGTAGAGAAACAATCCCTGTCTTATTTCCTGATTGATTGACAAACAAAGTAACTGTGATGTTCTTCCCTGGCACTAGCTGGAACTCATCATTTTGGAGTAATAAGGAATAATCAAATGATGGAGAAGATGTGGAATGAGGAATAGATAAAAATTGACCAATACTTAGTAACATGATCGCAAAGACAAATACACGATATCTTTTCACTGGCATCTCCTCATATCCTTCATGACAGTTTCCTTACTATCTTTCTTTGATGACATTACATCTTTTTTTTCTTCATCTTTTTTTCCAGGATGTGTCGTTGTTTTTCCAGTTTTGCTAATTTACTTTCATATTCCTGTAAGAGATTATCATATGTTTCTCTGGAAATTGACCCTGTTATGAAATATTCTGTAGCTTTATCCTTTTTAAGTCTGCCTAATTCGATAACCTCACGTTTGAAATTTCGTAATCTCACCGTTCGTGATACATCACGGGTGACGATCCCTAAAGCTACAATCAATCCTATCAATAAGATGCTTGTTGCCCACCAATACCTGACGAAATAACTTGATACTTGCATTGGAATGATTGCAAACGTCGTTCCTTTTGTGACACCAAGGTTTCCGTAGACATCAATTGCTGATATCTCCATATTTAAGTACCCTAAATCCTCATCGGTCACCGTATATCCTGTTGTATACAAACCATTTCCAGATTTTTTAAAATTTAATATGGTCCCATCGGTCTTCGTTATAGAGACGATTCCTTCTTCGACAGGGGAACCTTCAAGGTAGAAGAGTTTCACCACAAGAGTTATTTTCTCACCTGTTTCGAAGCTTCTGGTAGTCGGTTCAATTATTTCAAGTGACAGCTGTGTCGGTTCGACCTTTATAGGAATGTAGCTGAACCCTGCTTTAAACATTTCATTTTCGCCAGTTGACCCTGCGATATATACACTCCAGTTTCCTAGCTTACTGTTCATCTTCAGTTTGTAACTTTTTGTATAGAGACCTGGTGAAATCTCAGATAAAAATATTTTAGCTCCATCTGGTGATTGAATCGATACCGTTGCATCACGAATTTTTGTTTCATTTTCAACGATACTGACCGTAAAGGATACTTCGTCTCCTCGTTTGTAGACTTGACCGGGGAGGGGACTTAGGACGGTGATTGTGTAATATTTATAGGTTTCAGGGACTGTAATATCAATATTGATCCGAGTCGCGATAATGGTTTGATGTCCAAGGGAATCTATTGCTGTTGCAGATATCACCCAGTTTCCTTCGAATTTATCAAATGTCACAAAATATTTTGTTTGAAAAACACTGTTGGTCACATTGGTAGTGATTTGTTCACTCCACGTACCTGTCGAAAAATTAAGTGTTACCATACCACTTTTTACTACATTGCCGTTTGGATCATGAACCGTTCCAGATAAATGTATTTCCTGTCCTTTTTCATAGGTTGTTTTATCTGATTGTAAGGTGAGTGTAAGATTTGTTTTTATTTCCAATGAAATATAGATCCAGTCGCTGATTCCGCCTCCTGTTGCAGTTATCTTATAGGTGTATTTTCCGGATGATGCTTGATTTGATGTTGAAATTGATAGAATGGAATCAAAAGGGGGAAGATCAGTAACACGGTTAAATGAGGTTGTAACACCTACTGGAGCCGAACCAATCCAAGCTCCCGAAAGAGAAACTGTATCTTTTGATCCATATTGGAATGTTATAGTGATTCTCGATTCATCAGCATCGCTTCTTGTAAGAGAAAATGCGGTCGGAGAAGAAGACATCATGAAAATCATCCCAGCAATACGAACCGTTAGCGAAATGGTTCTCGTTCCTGTTAGACTTGTTGCAATCACATTGAAGATAAATTCACCAGTCGAAGCATCTCCGCTTGTTTCAAAATCAATATTGGACGTAAATGAACCGTTCCCGGATTCTGTGCTGATATCAACAGATATCCCGGTTGGGGTAATCCCACTCCATTCATTTGTTAAGGTTATCGCTTCATCATCACCATAACTTTTCTGTATTTGAATGGTAGTACTTCCAGTACCTCCTCTTAGAATCGTCAGTGTTGAGGAGGTTGCAGTAAGCGAGAAATCAAAAACGGTGAGATTTCTTGTTTCTGAAAAAACACCAGGGTTACCGGCTTGGTCCCATGCACGCACGCGCCATTGCAATCTACCCGCGATGGTAGCTGTGATGCTAAATGTGGCGTTATCAGAGGTATTTTGATTGACGAGATATGATGTGAAATTATCATTTGATATTTGTAGCTGATAGGAAGCGATCCCTGAAACATAGGAGGTGTTTGTGGTATTGTCCGCTGTTTCGTTCCAAGAAAAAATCACATGATTATTATTTGTTTCATGGTTATCGCTTGGTGCGACCAAGAGTGGTTTTTCTGGGGCGGTAGTATCAATGATGACACTCCACGTATCAGAGATATTTATTCCTTGGCTATTGTTTGCTCTAATTCTCCAATACCATTTTCCTTCCTCGAGAGCAAGAATTGGTGTGAAGGTGTCAGTTGTTGGGCCAAGACTTATGTTTATCTCTAGTATGGAAAAATCTAGATGGTCACTTACCTGTAACGTGTGATTATCCGCATATTGACTGACATTCCAGAGGAATGTTGGGGTTGTATCAACGGTAACTGAAGCGTCTGTAGGTTGAGAAAGGATAGGTTCTGTTGGAAGAGATACTTCTTGAATACCAAAACTGTTCCATTGTGGTTCTGGAGATGCATATTTGTGTACCCTAATCCAATCAAATTTCGTTGGATTCGATGCGCTATTAGTATCTGTTAATGCAACATATATCAAGCCCCAGCCAGCTACTGTCCGTGAATTTGTTAAACTTCCGCTATAATACGAATTTACCGTATCACCAATTCTTACAAACTTTGCTATCTTGTTGCTTCCCGGGTTTGCTGCTCCTGAGTTTTCACCATACCAATTCGCGCTTCCTGCAACTGAGTCTCGATATACGTTGGTTATATGACTACGGTCTCCATCTGTAAGCAATATGAAGGCTTTGGCATTTGTTGCTGAACTCGACCGTAATCCAAAGAATCGGTTGTAACCATCCTGTCCATGGTTACCGATAAACGCTTCAGCAATATAGTTATCATTAAAACTTGTTTTTGAGATAATAGTACGAGAACTATCTGTCGTACTCCACCAATCGCCAGAGGAAGCTATGGTGATATTTCCTGCATTTATGGTAATTGTGCCTGTACCTGAATTTATTTGATCCCATTTATTGGTATCTAGGCTACTTCCAGAAAAATCATCAAAGAAGAGAAACACAGCGCTTGCATTGCTTTTTGAACTGGCAGATGCATTTCCATAGTAAATGTTCAACGCATCTTCACCGTTTGTTTTTATCCAGAACTGGGCTTTATCTCCATTGGTCTTGTTCTCCATCCAATAACTCAACTCAGCGCTATTGTTTTTATTCGTAAAACGAACATCGCTAAAATCTGTTTTACATTTTCCTTCAAGGTGAACATCGACGTTGGTAGCACTACTGCTGAATCCTATCGTAATTTTCATCTGATAATCCAGAGATGGATTTTGGATATCGGCGAGTTTTCGATAATTCCAATTCATATTCCACCAAGCAGGATCCGACCATGGTACTGTAATGGAAGAAAACAAATGAGAATACGAACGTGCCGTAATGACTGTGTCATATTCCTTTGACAGGGTGTCATGAACAACCCAGGTACCTTTCCAGACTCCATTGTAAATGGTTCCTGATGCAAGCTGAAGATTGGTGATATCATACCCTTTTTCGTGATAATTTTTCGCCTGAACAGTTTCGATCCCTGAGGTGTCTTTTACCGTCACAGAAATAACCATGAAAGAACCAATAGTGACTTTCTCAGGGACTACAAAGGCGTCACTAATGCAAGGGCCCTGTTGGAAAGGGATTAATTGGAGAAATGGAGATGGAAGAAAAAAGAAAAAAGCAACGGTTAGAAAAAAAATTTGTCTCAAGGCAGCTACCAAGTCATTCTCCTCACATGATGATTTGATTATTCTTTTTTCTTTCTTATCAGTTTTTTTAAAATATCTTCTTCATTTTCTGAGACATAGGTAATCTGATTTTGGCTTTCCATTTCCTTGACTGTATTTTCGATAGTTGGTTGCTGTATCTTTGATTTCAAATTAAAGAAGCTACCGGAGAACACATTGATTCCTTGAGATGTAATTGTGATTGGGGCGATTCTCTGAGAATGTGATGTTCCACGAAGCTTAATTATCTCCATTCCTCGTAATCGTTCAGTCTCACCTTGAAAATTATAAAAAACAATGATCCCATCAGCAAGAAAATCCTCAACACCAGTTTTTGAAAACTTATAAGGCGCATCTGAAGATTCCGTAATAAAAAATGTTGTTAACCCTAGCTCTTCGAAAAATCGAAATAACTGTTCGATATAAATCCGATACTGTTCCATTTTCCCAGAAAATGACGTCTCTATCGCTGAAATTGAGTCCAAGGCAAGCAGACGAGGTTTGAAATCCTCAGGAATAAAATCTAATACGACCTCTATTTCTAATGGAAGACGACCACTGGCTTTTTCCAGCAGAGCCTCAACAGATCGTGCGATGATAATTGGTTGAAGTCTCTTTAATGCTATCCTGCCACCATTTTTTGCAGATAAGATAATCTGATTCGGCTCATTTTTTATTTCTTTGACATCAAAACCAAATGATAACATATGTGATTTCAGTCGATCTGGTCGTTCCTCCATGGAGAGAAATACGCAATCGTGTCCTTGACATGCTATATTATAGAGGGTTTGTAAACAAAAAATGGTTTTTCCACACCCAGGTCCACCAGCGATGATGATATTTGATCCTTCAGGAATGCCATTTTTTATAAGACTATCAAATCCTGATATTCCCGTGCGAATCCATTTGTCTTTTGGAAACTCTTTTTCTTTTAAAAATTGGTCAACCTGCTCCAATTTATTTAAATCAGCATCCACGAATATTTTCTCCTAGTGCACCAATAGCCTATGTAATTCATTTGGTTTATAAATAATTTGTTATGCTAAACTGATAAAAACAATAAGGAAGATATTTAAAAAAAATCATTAAAGAATAACATAAATATCTTGGATGGCTAGAGAGGAGATATTGTGATCATTCGTGGCTTTCACCATAAGGGTATGCAGACCACGTGTTCTTTCTAGTTTCCAGCTGAACGGTGCTTCGGTATCTATAAATTTGGATACATCATCAATAATGAATTCGACTCTATTGGTATTCTCTGCAGTGACTTGGACTGTGAGCGGTCCAAGGATTCGTGCAGCTGCCTTCTGAATAGGCAGTTTTTTTAACAGTGTTGGCAATCCGATTCCAAAGAAATAACTATGAGAATACATAGGGGTTTCTATATAGACCTTGGGGGCATCTGGTTTGAGGTTCCCATAGACTCCCTCGATGTACATCACCCCAGTCCTAGGCCCGTACCACTCCGCTAGCATATCTGCGTCATAGGACATCCGGAACCAGCCTTTTTCGCCCCATTTTGTTCCCCAGCTGTTTTTCACTATCCAGCAGTTGTTGCTATCGTCATATCCGACGATGGTAACAACATGACCTCCTGCATGTTCTCCAGTATGGTTTTGATAGACTCCATTTTTGTAATAGAAGAAATCTTGCCAGAAACGGATGCAGATGATGAGTGGTCCATGGTCTATCAGCGCCTGTTTCATGATATTGATGTCATGGTCGACCCATCCCCATTCCGTGATTTTCACCGTCCGATTCTCCCACCCTGGAAGGCTTTCAAAGGAGTAATCAACTGGTCGATGAGGATCAGGGAAACACCCTTCATCAGGCACACCAACTTCCATGAGATACTGTGCTGCATCAATGATGTTGACATATCCTTGTTCAATGGTTCCACCTGCATAGAAATACAGATGATTTTCCGACAGATCCGGGTTGTAGAGCTCTTTGAGCTGATATTGCATTTTTGTCTCCAAGGCAGCGCAGAGCCCAAATGCCTCACATGTTGGTGCAGGTGATTGATCTCTGATTGGAGTCGTATAATCAGTTCCATTGATGTCACGCCAGCTGAACGCAGCAGGCAACACAGCTGATGGTCCAATGCTGTTGTTTGGAAGTGAACTTACAGAACCGATTGGAAACAACAAGAGAGCGATACAGAGAATTGTCATTATTTTCTTCATACTGGTCCCCTACGTTATACATATTATTTTCCCTTTATAATATTTGTTCTCATGATGTTGGACGAAAAGTTCGATTGCCGCAAGGAAAATTAATATAGAGTCATTTTCTTAGCCCTGAGCAAATGAAGCTTGAACAAATTTCTGCCCGACAGAAAATAGCACTCTTCCTTGGTGTTTTCCTTGGAATCCTTGCAGGTATCATTATCGGATATCTTCTTGCACCAACTTTCGTGTATGACCAATGGATCTGGAAGTATTATTGGGGGCCTGTGGTGGCTGACGCCACAGGTCATTCCGTATCCTACCATGGTGTCGCTGCACAGGAAGGCTATACCATTCTTTCTGAGCTCACCTACGGGGTTATCCTTGTTTTTGCCCTCTATGGGTTATACAAATTGCTGAAAAAACTTGACATCACGATTGATTGGTATTTCTGCCTTGCGTTAGTCCCCTATATCCTGTTTGGTCCGGTGACCCGTGTTTTGGAGGATACGAACTTTTTTACTGATCCTTCCGTGTACTGGTTCATCTCACCGCTGATTTACTTTCAGACGACGTTCTATGTGTTGATGTTCCTCATCCTTGGATATTATCTTGAAAAAAAAGCGATGAATCAAAAGAAAACACTATCGATTCTTTTCCTTCTGTTTGTCCTGATTGATGGTTTCTACACCGTGCTTTGGTTTCTTGGGATCCGTTTCGGTGTCTCAGGCGTTGAACCTGTTTTCTTTTACGGCCTTTCTCTTCTAGCGTTTCTACCGCTGTTGTATCCTTTCATAAAAAAACAAAACATCACGGTGAACACTGTTGTGTTTTCAGGTGGATTGCTAGTTGTCCTCCCCTGTTTTTTCCTCATCGGACGATGGATTATAGGTGATCAATGGAGCGATTCGTATGGCACCTACGTCAATGTCTTGTTGTTGGTCGTCGGTCTTGTCGTTCTGATTGTCTCAGCCGTGTACCTAGTCGCTTGGAGGTACCGTACACATGATTCTATCAGTGTGTATAAACATCCTTTGAACCTCTCGATGCTTGCTGGACATCTGATCGACGGGATCACAAGCTATGTGAGTATTTATGATCCCCTGCATATGGGATTACCCTCCTATGTGGAGAAACACCCTGCATCAAATACTCTGATGGAAGTCTGGCCGCCGTTATTTCCCATTGTGAAATTCCTTCTTATTATCCTGGTGATTTACGTCTTTGATGTCTTATATAAGAAAGAACTGGGGAGGTATTCACGGTTAGTCAACCTGCTGAAAATCGGTATTTTTATCCTGGGTGTCTCCCCGGGGTTGCGAGATTTGTTACGAGTCACGATGGGTGTATAAGAAAACCATCATGATCTTTTAACGAAGACAACAGGATTATAAACCAGCGCTGTCTTTTATCCGGAGAGCATGAGACGACACCCGGATTGGTTGAAAGTACGTATCGGTGGAGGAGACAGTTATTCTAAAGTCAAAACTCTGTTGAGATCTGCAAAGCTTCATACAATATGCGAAGAGGCAAAATGTCCAAATATCGCTGAATGTTTTGGGAGTGGTACTGCGGTTTTTCTCATACTTGGCAACATCTGTACTCGAAACTGCCGATACTGCAATGTGACGCATGGAATACCAGGTTCCATAAACGACACTGAGCCTAGTGATATCGCTGAAAGTGTAAAAACCCTGGGTTTGAAATATGTCGTGGTAACCTCGGTGACACGTGATGATCTGGCAGACGGTGGAGCAAGCGTTTTTTATGAAACCGTTCAAGCGATCAGGAGAGTAAATAAAGAATGTCACATCGAAGTACTCATCCCGGATTTCAAGGTAGATGAAGCAGCAATACAGAAAGTCATTGATGCAGCACCTGATGTCGTTAATCATAACATCGAGGTAGTCGAGGACTTGTTTCCACAGATGCGACCTCAGGGGAGTTATCAGCGGAGTTTAGAGGTGTTAAAAACACTAAAAACGAAGGGTCAAACAATTCCAACGAAATCCGGCCTCATGGTAGGATTAGGGGAATCAACAGAGCAGATTCTCGCAACACTGCATGATTTGAGAGCGGCAGAGGTTGATTTCTTGACCATAGGACAGTATCTCCAGCCGACACAGAACCATGCCCCTATAAAAAAATATTATACGCCCGAGGAATTTTTAAAGCTAAGGACAACTGCTCTTCAGCTTGGTTTTGCGCATGTTGAATCTGGGCCACTTGTACGAAGTTCCTATCATGCACAGAACGCATTGCAGCGATGATGTATCGCGAGGAGAACTTTTTTAATAAGAGAATCAAATACCAATGGACCGTATGCAGTCTCACTCGATCTACAAAGTGCCTCAGGGGAAGTTGCTGAAAATCTCACTGGAGTCTGATGAAAAGAAGAATGTTATCACCGACATTCGAATCACCGGTGATTTTTTCGCATACCCTGAAGAAGCAATAGAATATATGGAGAAAAAACTAAAAAACACCATCTTGGAACGCGAGCAATTGCTGGAACAGATAACTTCAATTATTTCTGAGTATCATATTGAATTTATTGGTGTCAACGCAGAAAGCCTGACCCAAGCGATATTGATGTGTGTACCATGACCGAAGAATGGAGGTTGCTTCAGACTGGTTTTACGAATGCGTATTCAAACATGGCGATAGACAAAGCAATCCTGGTGCTACAGAGCAAAGGCAAGGTTTCCCCTACCGTACGTTTTTACGGGTGGACTCCCCCGGCTATCTCCATTGGGTATTTCCAAAGTCTGGTTGACGAGGTCAATATCCAAGCCTGTGAACGGTTTGGTGTGGATTACGTACGAAGAATCACTGGAGGCGGCGCTGTGTTTCATGAAAAAGAGTTGACGTACAGTGTCGTCGTTTCTGAAACTCATCCAGAGATTCCAAAAAACATCCTGAAAAGCTATGGGCGGATCTGCGGGGCGGTTATGAAAGGATTGCACCAACTGGGAATTGAGAGTGAGTACGTCCCGATAAATGATATTGTTACAGCTGGGCGGAAGATCTCAGGTAACGCCCAGACAAGAAAGTTAGAAACTGTACTGCAGCATGGCACCGTTCTTATGGATGTTGATGTTGAGAAAATGTTTTCCTTGCTAAAAGTCCCAAACGAGAAAATGAAGGATAAACTCATCGCTGATGTCAAACAACGAGTAACTTCAATAAAACACATTTTAGGCAAAGAGATACGGTTCAAGGATGTTGCAGCTGCCTTGAAGATAGGCTTTGAACAAGAATTTCATGTCGAGTTGATCGAAGGAAAATTAAGCAACGCGGAACTGGTGTTAGCGAAACAACTGGAAAAAGACTCGTTCTCTAAGAAGGAATGGAATCATAGACGATGAGGTGTTTTGACCTCATCATAATCATAAATCTTTTTGCATGTCTCAGGTCACTGTAAAGTAAAAGAACTGCCGAAGAAAGAAAGACGAAGTCTCATCTGAATTATATCTGGTGGATTCCAAGTTTCTCAGCGTATTCTTTTACCTGCACAATTTCTTCAGGTGAAACTGACCGCGATATGTCTTTTTGTTCGGACGCCCTGTATTCTGGTTTATATTGAGCCATGATATTGACCAATGCATTTGGCAGGTGTTGCGCAATAAATTTTATGACTGGTTTTGAACAACAATCGATATGATTGGGGAGTACCAGATGCCGAATGATCATCTCACCATGCTCGTACGCAAGCAGATGATTTCTTCTCACAACAGCGGTATATCCATCGACCTTGGAGAGTCGTTTTGCGCAGGAATCATTCCCGTATTTAAAATCAGTCAGATAGATATCGATGACTCCATGGAGGAGTCTCATTGTCTCCTCAGAACAGTACATGTTCGAGTTCCACACCTGTGCAATGTTCGTATCTACATTCTGTAGAACCTGAAGGATATATAAAAGATTTGATGTGGGGTCTCCACCAACCCAGTTCACATTTCGAGCACCTTGTTTTTTCCGCTGTTCTATTACGTTTTCCAGTTGTTCTGGTGGTATGTACGTCCCACAGGGTAACTGACTGATATCCCAATTCAGACAAAACACACACTGAAAAGTGCATCCCGAAAAAAAGATCGTATGCGACGGGACAAGGACAGTTTCTTCACCAAAATGGAGAAACTCAGTAGCGATATGCGCTTCTTGAACACCACACACCCCAGGTAATTTCCTGCGGTCGACCTTGCATTTGTGTTCACAGAAACAACATGCTTGAAAGAGACGGTCGGCAAGCTCTATTTTTAGATCAAGAAGCGATGGTGCTTGTATCGTGTTCTGAACATTGAACGAGCGGAGTGCTTTCTCATGCAGTTCCCAGAGTTCATCTGTGGATTGTGATCTCTCAAATGAAACCGGGATATGTTTACAATCAAGATACTGAGCGGTCCTGTTTTCTTCAAGGATATCATGGTATTTTGGAAGGAGAGCCCGTACCTTCATCATTTGTTGATATCGTTGGAGAGAATTAAAAGCTATGTTGTATACTGGTCAATATCAATCTGCATCCCATCTTGGGCTGCCAGAACCTGGACACCTAGCTTCTTTGTGAGTTGTTCTGCTATCTCCCAGGGCTTTGCTTTTACCATACCCATCCCAAAATGTGTAAGAATCGCTAGACGCGGTTTACTTTCTTTGATGATGAGCTCTGCCTCGTGTAAACAGAGGTGCTCAATGTTGCTTCTCTCTTCTAACATCACGACATTGACAATGAGGATGTCCCCGGTGAAAAAAGAGGCCAGTCCCGGGAAATAATCAGTATCGGTAATTAGAGAGATTGTGCTGTTTTTTCCCCTGAGATTCAACCCATATGTTTCAACCCCATGCTTCAATTGTATTGGTGTTTCAAAGGAGATATTCCCCAGATGGTAACTTCCTTTTTCTTTGAGAATCTCGATATGGTCGACTTGTTCCCTTGCATATTTTAGAATCACTGGATCGCCCTCAAGAGCATCTCCTGGGGCAAACACGACTCCTTTCTTTTTGAATCCCCCGTTTGTCATTGCTTCGATCATGATATTAATGTCATTGGAATGGTCAAGATGGCGATGCGTCAGAATAATTCCTTCCAAATCCTGTGGGTCCAGCTTTGGCCTGCTCGATAGACAACGAAGAAGTGCGCCAGGCCCTGGATCGATAAGCACATGGGTCTCATCGAGGGAAAGCCAAATGCCACCAGACGCTCGAAGCTGTTTCATCACAACGAAACGTGCACCAGCGGTTCCTAAGAATTTTATTGTGTTCATCTTCTTCCTATACAGAAAATTTTTTTTAGGTCATAGTCTATAAGGACATATGAATCTTTCCGATTATACTTATTACCTTGTCAGGCAAATACCATCCGGGCGTGTTTCCACATATGGTGCTGTTGCTAAGGCTCTGGGAAACAAAAAATACGCAAGGATCGTTGGTACCTATATGAATAAAAACCCAGATGCAGACACGATGCCGTGTTTTAAGATTGTCAAATCTGATGGACGTCTGGGTGGATTTGGACTTGGAATCACTGACAAGATACGAAGATTAAAAAACGATGGCATAGAGGTTAAAAACGGAAAAATCATTGATTTTGAATCTGTGTTCTTCGATAATTTCAAAACAGAGTATCCATTGAAGAAAAGCAAATCATAGATCTGATAGATCTTTACTTGAGATAAGAGAAACACCTTTTTTCTCAAACAAATTTCTAAAGTGGGTTACTTGCGATTTTTTCAGGTCTTTTTTATGAAGATACACTCCTGTTAGATTTGGTGTTGCCTGGATCGTTTTTTCAAGGATTTCATCATCTATTGTCTCTTCATCTATCTTGTAGGTGGGAATCATATGACCGAAGGCGACTTTTTTCTGAAATGCGATATCGGTGAATCGTGGTGCGTAGTGCCCTCCCCCGATTCCAAGCAGAACAGGGATGTCTTCTGGAAAATCTTTCTCATACTGATAGGTATGCAGCAGCTCGAGGAGTGATGTTGCAATGATACTTGCAGGTTCTTTTTGTCGCCATTGGACTTCTGTGCTTCCTACCTCAACGAAAAGAGTAGGAATCCTCAGGAAAGGACCATGGTGGGTGACTTCATAACAAACCTTATAATCGAGATTTGTCGATTGAAGATTTTTTTTAATGTGTCTGAGAAGTTGGGCCATCATTTTTGGTGCTGCAGGTACCAAGGTCTTTGGTTGCCCACCGAACTGCGCGTCACTGAAGTTACCAATCGGATGAACCGTCAGTGTCGGCGCCCCTGTTTTACTCCGATGTCTGGAAAGGAAGATCGCTATGGATGGGTCGATGTGGAGCTGGTCTTGTATTTCTTGGTCGATGTTTTCATGTCGTATTTTTTTATCAGGGATCGTTACCATTACTAGGTTCTTTATCGAGGTGTTTCTGTAAACAGGATTGTTGTAAAAAATATCTTGGTTTTCCCAAGCGGTTTGTTCTAAAAGACTGTTTTTTATATGTGTACTTGCTGGATCTTCTGCTGAAGAAATAATCAGAACGGTCATATGTTGTAGGAGAACAAGCAGGGTGTTTTTGTAATTTGCGTCAGAGTCTTTCTTCTTTGCTAACGAGTTGTTTAATCCTTTCAACATGTACGAGGTAGCGGATGCGGTTTTCAACGGTGCAGATTTTTGCGATGAATTGGATTTCCAGTGCTTCTTCTTCCGTCGATAAAAGTCCGATGACTATCATGCAATGAACGGTTGTCTTATTCCTTATAAAGTCTTGTTGTACATCTGTTATCCATTTATATAATTACATTAGTTATAATAATAACTCTGAACAAGTAAGATTCAATTTCAGCCCCCCTGTATTGTCCCTATCGAAAGGCGTCATAGGATTTTCATGAGACTACATCAGGGTAAACATTGAGTATTAATAGGTCGTCCTCATTTTGGGAGAATAATGTCATCACTCGCACCGATTGTCTGTAAGGAACATACCTTGCGATTTGAAAAAACCCTGATCATGGGAGTACTGAATATCACCCCTGATTCGTTTTCTGATGGAGGAGTATTCAATACCGTTGATACCGCGGTCGCCCATGGTAAAAAAATGGTTTCCGATGGAGCAGATCTTATTGACATTGGTGGCGAAAGCTCACGACCCGGCTCCGAACCGTTATCGGAAAAAGAAGAACTCGCGAGGATATTACCGGTAGTGACACGATTGGTTGACGAAGTTTCTGTGCCGATTTCTATCGACACTTATAAACCACTTGTCGCAGACACCTGCCTCAAAGCAGGGGCACATCTCATTAATGATATCACAGGATTGACAAACCCGACTATGAGGAAGGTTGCAGCAGAACATAACGTGCCTGTTGTCCTGATGCATATGCTAGGCACCCCGAAGATCATGCAACAGAAACCTGTCTATCAGGATGTGCTTGGAGAAATTACATCATTCTTTAAAGAACAGATTGCAACAGCGCATCAGATTGGAATCCAACAGATCATCATAGACCCCGGGATTGGTTTTGGAAAAACAGTGGAGCATAACCTACAGATCCTGAAACACCTTGAGGCATTCAAATCTCTTGGCTGTCCTATCCTTATCGGACCCTCCAGGAAATCATTCATCGGGACGATAACTGGTCTGTCTGTGAACGAACGTCTGGAAGGAACAATAGCGGCGATAACTGTGGCTATCATGAACGGAGCAAATATCGTACGGGTTCATGATGTGAAGGAATGTAGACGAGCTATCCAAGTAGTTGATGCTATTTGGGGTGTATAATGCCGGTAGTCTATCTTGGTCTTGGCTCAAATATCGGTGATAAACAAAGAAATATCACCAACGCTCTTTGCCTTATCTCTGAGATATGCGAAGTAAAAAAAAAATCTCACATGTACCTCACTGAACCAGTCGGGAATATTGAACAAGACTGGTTTCTGAACTGTTCCGTCGAAATTGAAACAGAAATTGAGCCGAAACAACTGTTATTCTCCTTCAAATCCATTGAACGAAAACTAGGCAGAGCTAAAAACGTGAAAAATGGACCCCGGATTATTGATATCGATATCCTGTTTTATGGAAACAACATTGTTAATACAAAAAATCTTGTTATCCCTCATCCTTTGTTGCACGAACGGCTTTTTGTTCTTCAACCGATGATGGACCTTGATCCAGATTTTATTCACCCTGTCCTTAAAAAATCGATTCAAGAGCTATACAAAAATCATCCAGGCAACAAGAAAATTCTGCTCTACAAATAGATGATGTTTATATTCTTCATTCTTATTCTTCTACATAAAAAAAGGAGTTATCACTGATGAGACTGTGTCGTGAATTTTATTTCGATGCTGCACACTTCATCCCAAATTATAAGGGAAAATGTGAGAAGTTACACGGACATACCTACAAATTAGAGATCGTCATAGACGGCGGTGTGAAGAAAGACGGAATGGTCGTTGATTTTGCAAAAATGAAACAAATCGTCGAGACGACCGTTCTTGAAAAACTTGATCATCAGGCATTAAACGAGATGTTTGAGAACCCAACTGCTGAGCATATACTGTTCTGGATTGCTGAGCAATTAAAAGAAAAGTTACCCTTGTCATCCATCAGGTTATGGGAAGGACAAGGAAAATGGGTAGAGATACTCCTCTAAACAGGGTTTGGGATTGTGCGAGCAATAAAAGAGTACATCAAGCTTATTCGACCATATGGTATTCTTTTTATTGGTTTTACTCCTGTTTTTGGTGCGTTGTGCAATGGAGAGTTCGATGTTTTTCATCTTTTCCTATTGTTACTCATTGGGTTGTTGGGTCATATCTTTGTCTTTGTTCAAAACGACTATTATGATGTCGAGGTCGATCGTCAATCAAAATATGTTGTGCAACGACCACTCACGTCTGGTCTGGTATCGAGGACCAATGCCCGGATTCTATTCCTTGGTTCTTTTTTCATTTCAATAGCTCTTGCTGCCATCTTTTTCTTTTCCCTTTTTTCTCTTATTGTTCTATTAGTAGCCTTTTTGCTGATGACTCTGTATAATAGATACAGCAAACGTCTTCCTGCAATGGAATACATTTTAGGAGCAGCAGTGTTCTTTTATGGCATCTATGGAGCCCTTACGGTCTCGGACCAGGTTTCTTACTTTGCGATCATCATTTCCTGTGCAGCGTTCCTGCAGTGGATATTCAGTGTTGGTGTCTCTGCGAATTTAAAGGACGTTGAATTTGATACGAAAATTGGGATAAGAACCACCCCGGTACTCTTTGGTGTGCGCGCGGTTGGAAAACAATTGAAAAAACCAGTCTTATTTCTTTTGTATACCTATGGCATAAAACTCGTTCATCTGGTCGTCGTCATACTCCCATTCTTCTTCGGGTATTCATCTCTATTGCTCGATGGTTATCCGATTCCCCTCCTTGGGTTTCTTATACTCGCATGTATCCTCTTATTTACAACAACAGGGATTCTTACAACACCTCTTGACAAACGCGACCAGATGCTTCGATACGAAGGTGCTCATGAAGGACTTGCGCTTCTCTTAATTCCGTTTGTCCTCTTGAGTTATCTCGTTGAACATCTCGGTGCCTTGCTCCCTTTTTTACTTCTTGTCGTCTTGATTCTCTGGCCGTTACTCTGCTTACGATTTTTATATGGGAAAACACTCATCCCTTTAGAATAACCTATAAAT
>DATMWV010000222.1:0-2742 GCA_035562195.1 Thermoplasmatota archaeon | reverse complement strand
ATTTACCACGGTTACGATTAGCACAGTTGATCAATAAAAGAATAAAATCAATTTTTTTTAAATCCCCGCACGGGGCTCCATGTGTATAAGTTCAAAGCCCTTTATCCTTTTCAAGGAATGGATATTTATAGTCGGTCGGAGGCAGTAAATTTTCTTTAATTGTTCGTGGACTTACCCAAGATAACAAATTAAGATATGAACCAGATTTATCGTTCGTCCCAGAACATCGTGCACCACCAAATGGTTGTTGGCCAACTACTGCACCAGTTGGTTTATCATTGATATAAAAGTTACCAGCGGCATGACGTAAGATTTTTGTTGCAGTTATAACTGCTTGGCGGTCCTTTGAAAATATCGAACCTGTCAATGCGTACGGCGAGGTTTGGTCACAGATGTGAAGTGTTTCCTCAAATAGTTCATCTTTGTAGACATACACAGTAAGGACTGGTCCAAAGATCTCCTCTTCCATCGTGATGAAGTGAGGATTACCTGTCTCAATGATCGTTGGTTCTATGAAATATCCTTTGGAGCTATCGGTTTTTCCGCCACAGAGTATCTTTGCCTCCTTGGAATGGTGGGCTTTTTCGATATATTCACAAATGGTGTCATAAGCTGGTTTGTCGATGACCGCGTTAACGAAATTGGTGAAATCTTCGACATCACCCATTTTAATTTCCTTTAGCATGTTTAATACAAGAGATTTTACCGAAGTCCAAAGAGAAGCAGGTATGTAAACCCGGGATGCAGCTGAGCATTTCTGCCCTTGGTATTCAAACGCTCCGCGAACCATTGCGGTAGCAACTGCCGCTGCATCGGCCGAGGGGTGCACAAAGATAAAGTCTTTACCACCGGTCTCCCCGACAAGCTTTGGATAGTTATCGTAGGTGTGAAGGTTATTGCTGATGGTCTTCCAGAACTGGCTGAATACCGGTGTTGAGCCTGTGAAATGGATACCTGCGAGCCGCTTGTCTTTTAACACGATATTTCCGATGAGTTCACCGGAACCTGGGAGGAAATTAATGACACCATCTGGAAACCCTGCCTCCATGAATATTTCCATGAGGATGTTGTTTGAGAGAAGCGACGTTGACGCAGGCTTCCAGACGACGACGTTGCCCATGATGGCGGGTGCTGCGGGGAGGTTCCCTGCGATCGCAGTGAAGTTAAACGGTGTTACTGCAAAGATAAATCCTTCTAGTGGTCGATATTCAAGCCTGTTCAATGTCCCGGGTGAGGCATCAGGCTGATCAGAGTAAATCTTCTGCATATAATGTGCGTTGAACCGCAGGAAATCAATGGTTTCGCAGGCGGCATCGATCTCTGCTTGATATGCGTTCTTACTTTGACCAAGCATTGTCGCAGCATTGAGTAAGAAACGATATTTCTTCGAAATGAGCTCTGCTGCTTTCAATGAGATGGATGCACGCTCCTCCCAGGGAAAATCCTCCCACACGGTCTTTACAGCCATCGCACTTTCGACTGCTTCATGGACAATTTCTGCGGTGACTTTATGATACGATGCTAAAACTTGTTTATGGTTATGTGGCATCACAACCTGGCCGAGATCACCGGTTGATATTTTTCTTCCACCGACAATCGGCATTACTTCGATTTTCTTTTTTTGAATCTCTTTTATTGCAGTAATAAGGGATTTTCGTTCATCGCTACCAGGAGCATATTGGTACGTTAGTTCGTTGGATGGTTTGGGGATATGGATGATTGTTTCGTTCATTTTAATCACCAATCGAGACATAGGCATACAAAATAAGTATATAATTACTGTGTTTATTCTAACAGGAGAAAAGCATAATTTTTACCGGTATTTCAGTGTTCAAATCCCCCTGTGCTTAACAACATACCCTCCGGCATTCGTGTTTTATTCGAATCAAATGACAAAATGGAAAAGGAAAAGATTGGGATTTTTCAGTATCCCAATAAATGTTTTAGTATCGGATACGCATTTGGAAATCGCTCTAGCAACTTCTCCCAGAACTGGAACAATGGTAGATTATACGAGCATGGCATAGTGACAGTTAAAGTGGCCCAACTGCTTTCTTTATCAAAAGTATCCTTTGCCTTGATTCTAATAGTATACGTTCCATCTGATGACCACGTATGTGAAAGACTCTTTTCAACACCAGAGACATAAGGACCATACCACCCACTATTATTTCCATCATCCCAGTCAATGTAATAATACACATTATTTTCCTCTGGGTCAGTTGTCGAGAAATAATAGGTATACGAAGTCCCGGTTTTACCTTTCGCAGTGCCACTAATCTCAGGTGTTGCTGGTGGATTGTTACCATGAATACCAACCAATTCTATTTTAATAATACCGCCAACATTGTTAGGAGGAAAAATATCTGCTCCTCTCAGATGCAAAGGGTAACTTGGTTTACCACTCGGGGTGTATTCAGGAAGTTCTACGCCATCAATTGTGTTCGCAATAATATAACCATCATCGTTATGAGCAACATCAGAAATCTGAAGTTCCGTAACCCATCCATCCCAAGCTGTAAGTTTTATTACATAACCCTGGGCTGCTAGTGTCTCATTAAAACTATAATCCTCAGGCTCAGGGTCATCTACCATGGCAGCTACCCTCCACAATGGCACACCACACCATGTATGATCACCATCAGACCAACATGTTTCATAGACATCAACCCAGGATTCAAATTGTTGTTTTGTTACCGATATACTGCTCACTCCAATGAGGTCGACGGGCCAGTCTCCACC
>DATMWV010000221.1:0-8781 GCA_035562195.1 Thermoplasmatota archaeon | reverse complement strand
TTTATATACTATTAAAAAAACAATGGTTCGAAATGTTTATTCCTTTTACATAAGTCTACCTGTATTAGTACCTACAAAGGATTGAAAATGGCTTGAATTTTGGTGTCATTTGGGTAAAAGAATAAAAAGAATAAGCGAATTTCTTCTATTACAATTATATCAGGAGGAATATGAAACTATGAAAAAAACAATAATCGTATTAGGGCTTTGTGCAGTTCTTATTTCGATGCCGACGTTATTTGCTTCCCCGGCTACACAAAAACCATCACTCCTTTTCCCACCGATAGAAGACTACGATGGAACCTTTGTCGGAGGATTAGGACGACTCTATAAACAAAACAGTGAATGGCAGTTTGACTACTCTGCATACATGGCTGGAGTCTACAAGCTGGGTGCATACAAAAAACTCTATGGGTATATCTATAATTTACAGGAAGAGCAAATTGGAAGCATTGGTGCATATTTTGGTCATAAAATAATTTTTGGGTATATCGAGAATATGCAGGGGCAACGAGCACCAATCATCGGGTTTTTGTTATGGAATGATACCAATTTCGCAGGTCGTATCATGAGTATGTTTGGTCCCGCACCACACATCATCGGTGAATACACACCGAATGGCACCTAGATTTTTCCCCCTCTTTTTCTTTTTTTTAAAAAAATCAAAAAAGTATATAAATAAACATCAAGATATAAAAATAGGTTTCGTACTATGCGTGCAGCGAAGCGACTTCTCTGGTGGATACTGGCTGGTTCCGCAGGGGGCTTCAACAGAGCACGCATTCTTCAGGAACTAACAAAAACACCCCGAAACGCTAATGAACTGGCGACTCTTCTGAAACTCGATTATAAAACAACCCGTCATCATCTTGAGGTGTTGGAAAAGAATCGTCTGATCACAACCATGGGAAATAAGTATGGAACTCTGTATTTTCCCTCAGAATTACTTGAAGAAAACATGCATTTCTACAAAGAAATCTGGGGTAAAATTGGTAAAAATGAAATAAATAAGAAGGATGTAAATGGTGAGTTGAAATGAAGGATATCCCATATACAAAAAAAATAACTCCAAAAACCAAGGCTCTTGTTACTATCTGTGTCTTAATCTTTATCGGAATTATCATTGGATATCTACTTTCGATATTCAGTCTTCAAATCATTCGTGCTGAAATAGATGAACTCCCGATTCAAGTAGATCCTGCACGCATCACTCGATCTGTGAACTATTATACTGGTGCGCTTATCTTCTTGAGTATTGAGATCATCCTTCTTGTCGGACTCCTGTATGTGTATTATGATTCGTATCGCAAGACGAAATCGCGGTTCCTCATCGGTTTGAATATGTTCATTATTGTTCTTTTTATCCGTTCGATCCTCTCGGTTGTCTCGCTCCATTCCATAGCAACAGAATATATACGTGTCATCCCGTATGTGAGCCGGACATTTCTTACCCCTGGTTTCAGCGCCTTGAATTTTATCTTATACATCTTTGAGATTGTCGCCTTAAGTATCCTGTTGTATTTGAGCATGGAATGACCGCAATTTTCCGTCTACACTCCCTTGAATTCGTTCTACATTTGGGTTAAATTCTGGTATAATCTTATATATTCACCCCTCATTTCTTTTCGTATAGATTAATTGAAAGGAGGATGTATATGAAAAAAATAGCAATAGTATTTGTTTGCCTATTGTTTTTAGGCATATCCGTAGCAGCTGCAGCACCCGCATTGACAAAACCAGCAACACAAACAGCACCATTAGACCCAACAGGCATTTTTAGTGGGGATATTACGTACAAACGACCAGGTCCAAACGCAACTATCGTTGGAACAATATCGGGTAATTATACACTTCGAAACCGTGGTGGTCAATTCAACGGCGAATGGAACACCGTCAACAACACAGGAACTTTCCGAGGCAGATTCGGTAGACATATCTTTCTGGGTAGAATCAGTATGATGGTAAATGGTACTGAAAAATCATTACCCATTATAGGGTTCATCGGAGCGAAAGATGGAGTGTTCATTGGACGTGGAATGTCAGTCATTGGTCCTGCACTCTATTTCAAGGGAACTTATACCTAAAACAACCTTTTTTTTTTTTTTATTATTATTTATAGCTTTTTGATATTGGAACTCTTAAATTTATTCACACGATGTAAACAAGTGAAGGTGTCGTGTTTCCTGTAAAAACAAGTCAGTTGTCCAAGTTGTAAAACTGTGCTATCTTGTTCTGGCTCTCCAGGGAAATGCTACGGAGATGGGGCATAGGAGAAATATGGTTTGAAATAGTTATCGTTGTACTCTTTGCGGTATTGACACGCTCAGCTTGTGTTTTTTGTTGAAACGGAAAAACTGAAACAGGATAATTTATCACCTGAGTATCAAAGAGTCCTGTTTCATGATATTGGAAGAAAAGTGAAAATAAGAATATAAATACTAAGACGTTGTGGGTTTCATTTGAAAAGAGGTATGTTGCCATGAAAAAAATGTTAACAGCATGTATAATCTCCTTGTTTTTTGTAGGGTTAGGAGCGACCGCCCTAATCCCTTTCGTACAAGCAAATCCAGCAATGATGATACAACAATATCAAATATCCCCTGAAATCCTCATGCCAGGTGATACCGGGATTCTGACCCTTGTGGTGCGAAATGGGGAAGCCGTAGCAACACAGACGACGACATCAGGTACCGTAGGAGACACGACAACCACGGTGCATACTCTTGGAGCGACACTAGAGGATATCTCGATTCTTCCTGCAATATCTGGTGGGAAACAAATCCGAGCATCAACACATTATGAAGATCTTGGGTATCTTGCTGCAGGAGCAAGCATCGAGGTGAACTTCAAACTCATCGTCGATGCAAACATCAGCGAAGGAATGTATTTCCCAACAGTTAAAATCGATGTCGGCGGTGGTACCGATGTTCAATATCCTCTCCTAATAAAAGTCAGCAATTCAACCGTTGATTTGCTTCAAACAAGCGTTCCTTCGAAGATATCCAACGGCGGGGCAACCGACATCATACTTACCGCAGTAAACAAAAGAGAAAACGCAGTCAATGAAGTCATTGTCACACCCCACGGAGATAATGTCGACTTTGTTCCTTCAAGTTATTTCCTAGGTTCGCTTGCTGCAAAGACGTCTCAAGATGTAGTTTTTTCGATAAAACCTCTTGAACTCGGAGCCCAAAATCTAGCCTTTGATGTCAGCTATAAAAATGGGGATAATGTTCATACGAGTAGTTTACACGTCCCAATTACCGTTATTCAGGCATTGGATGTCGCAACGATCATTACCAATTTTCCAATTAGTATAACGAAAGGTGGTTCCTCGCGGATCAGCATTGAGGTCTACAATGCGAAAACAGAAAAGATCACTGGTGTATTAATCACACCAATTTGCGATGCGACCGTGATTCCGTCACAATACTTCATAGGATCAATGGATCCCGATGATGTCTTTTCTGCATCGTTTGATATCTATGCTGATACCGTTGATTACGGTGCACAGATCATAGGATTTACCGTGTCCTTCAAACAAGGAAATGAGTATTTTGAGACCCCCCTGGTCTCCAAATCATTTACTGTCGTATCCGGTCCAGGTCAAAGCTATCAATCCTCGAGTAGCTCCGCAACAAGTAACTCTGGGTCAAATGGTATCCCGCAGACTCCTGGGTTAATGACGTGTCTCACACCGATTATTCTTATCGTTGTCGTTATCGTTGTTGGCGTACTCTTGTATATACGGTGGAAAAAACGGCGGAAGAAATAATGAGCAAGGACGTCATCGTCACACAGAATATCTCAAAAACCTATGGCAAACCCCCCCTGCAGGTCTATGCACTGCGGGAAACAAATCTTCGTATCAAGCAAGGGGACTACATCGCTATTATCGGACCGTCAGGTTCTGGGAAATCAACCTTGATGAATCTCCTGGGATGCCTTGACAAACCATCCTCCGGCAATATCATAATCGACGGTAGCGATGTTTCTACGTTAAATGAAAACGAACTTGCACGGATCCGTCGAGAAAAAATAGGTTTTATTTTTCAGAAATATAACTTAATTCCCACGTTAAATGCGTTAGAGAATGTCGAGTTGTCCATGGGGTTTGCTGGGGTTGATTCCCAGACACGAACAAAAAAGGCAAAAGAGCTTTTAGAGATGGTTGAACTTTCGAAACGCTTAACGCATAAACCATCGGAGATGAGCGGTGGTGAACAACAACGTGTCGCGATTGCTCGAGCACTCGCCAATAATCCTTCGATTATTCTTGCGGATGAACCAACCGGAAATGTTGACACAAAATCAGGCGACAATATCATGCGAATTCTCGAAGAGGTCAATACAAGAGGAGAAACTATCATCGTCGTAACGCATAATATGGCGATTGCACAGCGAGCGAAACGAGTGCTTCGTATTCAAGACGGAGAGGTACGAGAAGAGCATGTTTAGAGACAATGTGAAGCTTGCAATAAAAAATCTTCGAAATCGATTTTCTCGATCACTGCTGACATTGCTTGGTATATCGATTGGTATTATGGCAATTATCTCGCTTTTGGCACTGGGTGAAGGCATGCAACAGGCAATCACCGGGGAGCTTTCCTCACTTTCTGATGTCGTCATTGTTTCAACAGGGGGGGATGTTTTTTCTGCCTTTGGGGGAGGTTCAACAGGTGAGTATTTCACGCAGCGGGATATCGCAGTCATCGAGCGTCTTCAGGGAGTCAAAGATGTAAGTACCCAACTATCGGGGTATGCTTTGGCAGAATATAACGGGAAACAAACTATTGTATCGTTGACTGGTATGGAAATCGGTGTCATGCGGCTTCAATATGCAACTCAGAATTTAGACGCAGGAGAATTTCTCAATGAAGGTGATCAGAATAAGATCATGATTGGATACAGTATCGCCCATGATACCTTTGATGCGGATATTTCTGTTGGTGGGCGGATCAAGATTAACGGTGAAAAGTTTTTTGTCAGCGGTATTTTCGGAAAACAGGGGTTTGGCGGTGTTTCCTCAGATAGTAATCTGTTGATGAGCACCCGTGATTTTCAAAAATTAACAGGACAGAGCAATATCAGTCTCATTTATTTACGCGTCGAGAACGTCAATGATGCCGAATCCATTGCATCGACGATACAAAATGCAATCAATGAAAACCATGGACGAAAAGATTTTGCTACAGCAACGACTATGACATCCATCCTGGAAACAGTACAATCCATTACGGGACTCCTTCAGGTGGTGCTTGTGGGTATTGCCTCTATTGCTTTGGTTGTTGCCTCAATTGGGATCATGAATACGATGCTTACCTCAGTCATGGAGCGTACGAGAGAAATTGGTATTATGAAAGCAATCGGTGCGACGAATCTGGATATCATGAGTATCTTTATTTTTGAAGGGATGCTGTTAAGCAGTGTCGGAGGGATTATCGGAATTGTTCTTGGGGTGTTTGGTTCGCAAGGACTCACCCTTATTCTGAATAATGTTATGACGATGGGTCCTTCGATGAACCTGACTCCAATTATTACGATTTCATCAGTGGTTCTTGCAGTGACCGTGTCGCTTATCGTCGGTGTTCTTTCAAGCCTCTACCCTGCATGGAAAGCAGCCCGAATGAGCCCGATTGAAGCAGTACGCTATGAATAATCCCTTTTTTACGGCACGACACATTAATACTCCTTATTTGATGCCTGGTGGCATATGAAATCCTCCCTCTTCGTAAAAATTCTTAAAGAAAAAAAATTGCTCTTACCGCCTTTGAGTGGGTATACCGATTATCCGTATCGGGTGATTCTTGCACGGTTCAACCCACCGTTTATCATCACGGAGATGGCCAATGCTCGTGCGATTGTTCAGAAGAATCAACGGACCATGCAAATCCTCAAGATAGTTGAAGGGGATCATTATAATGGAGTCCAGCTCGTCGGCAGTAACCCGGAATATATGCGGAAAGCTGCGGAAATCGTCCAGGATCTTGGTTTTGATTACATCGATATCAATATGGGATGTACTGCACGGAAGGTCACCTGTCGCGGTGAAGGGGTATCTCTGATGAAACATGAGGCAAACGCCTATGAGATTGTTACTGCGGTCGTAGGAGCCGTGGATGTACCTGTAACATGTAAGATGCGCCTTGGTGTCTCGAAACAATCGATGAATGTGCTGTCTCTTTCACAGAAACTTGTTGATGCTGGTGCGACTGCTCTGACTATTCATGGGCGAAGCGGGGAGAAGAAATTCGGAGTGCCTCTTGATCAGAATTTCATAAAAAAAACAGCGGCTACCCTTTCGGTCCCTGTCATCGCGAATGGAAGCATTTACACAGGACTCGATGCACAGGTGATGATTCAAAAGACCGGTGCAGCAGCGGTGATGCCTGGTCGGGGTCTTCTTGGAAATCCCTGGATTATCCCTGAAATACTGAATATGGTATCAGACAGGAAATACACACCACCTCCGCTCCAGCAGAAGAAAGAGGTGTGTCTTGATCATCTTGATTTACTCGTTGATTTTTATGGTGAGCGACGTGCGGTTCTCAAGATGCGCAGTATCCTACCGCATTATTTTTCTTCATGTTTGTTTCTCAAGGATTTAAAGAAGGATGTCCAACAAATAACCACCGCAAGAGAAATCCCTGTTTTATTAGAACGAATCCAAAATAAAGAAACAAACGCTTTGTATCGAAAGTAGATGCATCGGTGCAAATCTTTTTCTTAAAAACCATGAATGGTCTGCGGAATCAGAGAGGCATCATAATCTGCTGGGAGCTGTTTTTTCGTCGCATAATGATACATGGCTGCGACATAAATGCCATTGGTCGCTGATGCGACCACCCCAATAATCGCCCAGTAGAAAAACGCAAGAATAACACCAGCCACAATGCTCATGGTGGTTCCAAGGTACACACCAAGGATAATTGGGATGATACCAAGCAGTGCAAGAACGAAAAAGACGACTCCGAATCCAATGGTCCCAATGATGGTTTCACCCCAAGTTTGTTTAAATAACGATGCACTGCGCCGAATGGAAGAACCAACCCCTTTTTTCTCATAGATAAGAACCGGTATGATAAAGAATGTGACGTACGTCCATGCGATACCAAAAACGCCAGCAACGATTCTACCGATCCATCCTCCTCTCTCCCTGATCACCTGTAGGATCATTCCAACGGTCGCTGAGATGAGCGCCCAAAGAAGGATTCGTCCGATGTTTTGAGAAGCGATGCGTAATCCGTCAGAAATCGTCGGGTCACCGCCATTTAACCGGATGTTCGCGCAAGCGATGATTGCAGTGTTAAAGAAAATGACGATAAAAAACAGAATGAAGTAAATAAAGAACATTGCGACAATCCAGATCCATGATAAGGTCTCCATGGATGGTAAGCCTAAAAACCAAAATCCTACAAAGAATGAAAGAAGAATGATCACACAAGCAACAAAGGAGAGGACTGGAAAGATCATGATTTCTTTGTCTTTTCGGAGAACACCCAGGCTTGTTTTCATTAATTGCCAACTTGTTCCAAATTTTCCCATGGAGAATCGTAAGCAGGAAGCAGATTATTAAATATTTTCATAAAAACAAAATTGCTTTCATTCTTTCAGGAATTCCCCGAAAAAACTATCATTTTCTTCTCTAGATGTGTCACATTATTGGATAGTTTTTCTTTCTCCATTTGGGAGGTAATATTTCTTTTTTAACCATAAAGAAACACTTACAAGTGAAATAAGCACAGGCACTTCTGTCAACGGACCGATAACCGCAGCAAATGCCTGAAGGGATGAAATCCCCCAGACACCGATACAGACTGCAATAGCAAGTTCAAAGTTGTTGCTTGCAGCGGTAAACGACTGTGTTGCCGCCAGAGAATACCTGAATTTTAATTTGTAAGAAAACCAAAAGGAGATAAAAAACATCAAAAGGAAATAGAACACCAACGGAACAGCAACACGAACGACATCAAAGGGTCTATTGATGATATACAGGCCTTTGAAGGAAAACATTACCACAATAGTGAATAACAAACCGATAAGAGCAATCGGGCTGATATGCTTCACAAATGTTCCGTCGTACCATTCTTTTCCCTTCTTCTTGATAAGTATGTATCGTGAGATAATCCCTGCTATAAAGGGGATTCCAAGGAAGATAAAGACGCTTTTCGCGATATCGATGATTGACACGTTGACATAGCTAGATGCAGTGGTGCCACCTATCCATCCTGAGAAAACCGTAATGAAGAGATACGCTAAAAGCGAATAGAACAATATCTGAAACAATGAATTCAGAGCAACAAGAACTGCACAGTATTCACAATCCCCACCTGCGAGTTGATTCCAAACAAGCACCATCGCAATACATCGGGCAAGTCCAACCATAATAATGCCCATCCTGAACTCTGGAAGATCTGGGAGAAATATCCAGGCAAGGCTAAACATGAGGAGTGGGCCTATAATCCAGTTTAGGAATAGCGACGTCCCAAAGATTTTTTTCGCGTCTTTTGCTCGCAGAAGTTGATTGAGTTCTTCGTATTTGACTTTGGCAAGCGGAGGATACATCATCACAAGGAGCCCAATCGCTATAGGAAGAGAAACGGTATCGAGACGATATGAATCGAGCGTTCCTGCGACGCTTGGAAAGAAATACCCGATAGCGACACCGAGAGCCATTGCTATGAAAATCCATAGAGTAAGGAGTCTGTCTAAAAAGGAAAGATGAGTTTGGGATTTTTCTATGATTGGTTTACCCCCCTTGTTATTTTTACAGGGAACTTA
>DATMWV010000220.1:0-4407 GCA_035562195.1 Thermoplasmatota archaeon | reverse complement strand
TTTCTGTGGAAGCAAATATTTATTATTTTTATCAAGATCAATAAACAAGTCTGCGACTTCTATGAGTTTATGCGACGTTGTACGTCCGAATGCCATGACTTCTGTTCTGCATCCAAGGCTTTTTGCATGGTCGAGTAGGTCTGAGAAATCACCATCGCCACTGATCAGTACCACGGTATCAAGCTTTGGCGCAAGACGCATGACGTCCATGGCAATCCCGACATCCCAGTCGCCCTTCTTTGCGCCCCCGTAGAATATTTGGAGCTCTTTCGAACGTACTTCAAATCCGATTTCCTCAAGCACACTATAAAATGTTTGTTCATCTTTCACATCTGCTTTGATGACATAGGCGATTGCCCGTACCAGTTGACGTTCTGCGATCGCTTCCTTTAAAAGTGTTTTGAAATTCACTTTTTTGTTAAACAGGTTTTTTGCTGAATAATACATGTTCTGAACATCGACAAACACACCGATTCTCTGATCCTTATTTCTTCCTTGTGACATGCACTTTCACGCTATTTTTTTTCTACGATGTGAACTGGCTCTTCTTTTATTATAATTTTGGTCTTTGAAAGGTTCATACTGCAGGATTATTGATGGGTAGTGATCCTCAGGAGGGTGACTTTGTAAGATACGACTTGTTTGTAATGAAAATCAAATATCCATTTTATTGGGAATTCATAGTCTTTTTGAAAGGTGATTTCTCCTTTTAATGCAGTGATCATTTTTTCCATGAAGGGGATGGTCTTTTTCAGATGAAACGAATAAAGGACTGAGGCGATTTCAAATCCTTTTTCGATGAATTTTCTGTCTGCCTTTAGATTCGCTTTTTGCGCCCCGAATGGTGGGTTCATAAGGACGGTGTCACAGGATGTCTGTATTGAAGTGATATCTTGGGTGTGGAACTCAATTGGATAGTTGTTTTTTGTTGTATACTCTTTGGCGGTGGAGATGATGTTGGGGTCGATGTCATATCCAATGACTTGTTGTGCCCCCATGAGATATGCTCCTATCGCAAAGACTCCTGTGCCGCACCCTAAATCAACGACGATTTTATCTTGGATGTCTCCCCAGGTATAGGCGGTGAATATGACGTCTGCTGCGATTGTCGCGGGGGTCATGTATTGTTCGAGATGCGGGAGAGGGTTGGTTGGTTTTGGTATTTGTTGGAGAATGATTTCCAGTTGTCTTTGTTTCATGGTGATAGGGGTGAAGGGTTGTTTATTTACTAATAGTTTTTTATCCAAAAATTTTATTTGCTCGTGGTGGTTCTAGGGTGTCTTCTGGGCTCGTAGATCAGCGGAAGATCGCCCCCTTGGCATGGGGGAGGCCTCGGGTTCAAATCCCGACGAGTCCACTTATTTTCTTGCTTTCATTGCATTTTTTTCCTGAAAGATTTGAGATAATTAAACAAAAATAGAATTGTATTAAATATTGGAAGGAAAATTTTAATGTATATTTTTTAATATTAATATTGAAATACAAAAAGTATAAATATGAGAGAAGCTGTTGGTGGGTATCATCTATAAAAAGGTAATCATCCAATGATACGAACCAAAGTAATCAATGATTCAACTGATCTAGTTTCAATCATCAGGGCATTTGATTCACCAACAAAAAAAGAAGTTTTTATGGAGATATCAAGAGACTGGATACCAAGCAGCCTTATCCTTGGCAAGTTCGGCGAGGATGGTCAAGCGGCTCTTGAATTCTTTGACAAAATGAAACTTGCAGAGACAAAATGGACAACACCTGAAGAAGGCGTGGACGGGAAACCCCAGAAGATGTACCGATCGTTCTACTCTCTTTTTAACATCAACATCTCATGTCCGGTCAATGAAATCAGTGAAATTTTCAACGTCTCATCCTTAAATGATTGTCAATTTAAAAAACTCGAAGAAGACATCCATGGGTTCATTGGTGACACAGGAACGTTTGCAAACAAAGTCTCAGAGAAATTCGGAATTTCAAATACTGCTTTGAAAGCGTTAGTCAAACGATCCAATAAATTCCAATACACTGGGCTTAAAATTACACGGACCCCGCCTGGGCCTGAGAGTACTTAATTTTTTTTTCACAACCGTTTTAAGCCGTTGGACTATTCCGGCTCTAATGGATTATACTATCATTGTTCAAGCGTTCTGGATTGTGATTCCTATCTATGTTGCGAACGCAAGCGCAGTCATCGTCGGTGGGGGGACTCCGATTGATTTTGGGAAAACATGGAACGATGGACGAAGGATCCTTGGAGATGGCAAAACCTGGCGTGGATTGTTTGCAGGAACCTTTCTTGGGATGACTGCAGGCTTTGGACTTGCGGTCGTCGCATCGTACCTTTCAACAAGTGAGTATAATTTTCTTTATCTTACGAACTTCGAAGGATTCCCTGTGATGATCCTGATCCTTTTTTCCCTGTGTTTTGGAGCGCTGCTTGGAGATGTCATCGAAAGTTTCTTCAAACGACGCATCGGTAAGGGTCGCGGTCAGGATTGGATCCCGTTTGACCAACTTGATTTCATAGTTGGCGCACTTCTATTCAGTTTTCTGGCAAGTGAGCTTCTCTATGTGGTACACTTCACAAGCGATCAGTGGTTTTTCGTCCATATTACATTATGGCATATCCTGGTTCTTCTCGTTGTCACCCCGTTTATTCATATCACCGCAAATGTCCTCTTTAGAAAGATAAAGAAGACGCATGCAAAAATTTAAGAGGTTACGGGGAATCTCTTCGTATTCTGGGTTCTGGCGGGAGTATGCATACGCAGAAAACACCACTAAAAAAAACCTCGAATATACATACATCAGTTACCATGAACGATGATCTGAAGCAATGGATTTCCGCAGAAGAACAAGCAGATATCTCAGAAATACTTCATGTTCGATTGAAGGATAAGAAGCCAAAAGGAAAATGTGACATCTGTCGAGTGCATCCGGCAAAATCCATCTGCATTAAATGCGGCGGCTCGGTGTGTAGCTCTTGTTTTTTTACCATGGTCGGGTTATGTCAGAACTGTCTGTCAAAAGATACCATTGCGAAATGGAAAAATAAAAAAACAGATTGGAAAAAGATCCTTGATGTTGACTGGGTCGATTAGATTTTTTGTTCTCTTTTGAGCCGTTCTCCTTCTAAGGATAACGAAAGCATTGCTCGGGCAGCTCTCCAGGATGATGGGTAGATTGGTACTCCAACTGCTTTGAGGTCGAGGACTAAGTCTTCGAATTCTTTGCCACCAACCCAGCAGCCGAGGATTGGTTTTTCGTATTCATGATGCAGTTTCTGTTGATGAATCATTTTTAAGATGGCGCCTGCGTACTCTCTAGGTCGTGCGTATCCAGCGTGTACCGATGCGACAATGATCCCATCGATATTTTCATCTTCGAGAAGTGCACGGGTGGACGCCCAGTAGCGATAGAACCCTGCGTCTGCGACCAGGTCGACAGGGTTATTTGGTTTGACCAGTCCTGGGACGATTTCCTCGATTTTTTTGAAGGTTTTTGGAGATAATTTTGGGACGGTCAGACCATTTGCTTCACAAGCATCGGTAAGAAGGATCCCGAGTCCTCCACCGTTGGTGATGATGCCAATGCGATTTCCTTTGGCTGCCGGTTGTCCAGCGAGTGCTCGTGCCATGTCGAATAGTTCAACAAGATCTCGACATCGGATCCCGCCTGCTTGTTTAATCGCTGCGCTGTACAACTCGTCGCTTCCTGCCATCGAGCCAGTGTGGGATGCGGTTGCTCTGGCTCCAGCGGTGCTTCTTCCGGCTTTGACTACCAGGATAGGTTTGTTGCAGGCTTTGATGCTGTTCATAAAGTCTCGTCCGTGTCGTATCCCTTCAATGTACAGTCCGATTACTTTTGTTTCTGGGTCTTGGCTGAAGTAATCGACGAGGTCGTCATCATCGATGTCGAGTTTGTTTCCCACACCGATGATTTTGGAAAGTCCGACGAACTCGTTGTTGGCCAGATAAATCATTCCCATGCCCAGTGCGCCGCTCTGGCTGATCAGGGCGAGGTTTCCTTTTCGTGGCATCCCAAAAACGAAGGAGACATCAAGGTTGTCTGATGCGTTTTTGTATCCCATGGTGTTTGGCCCTAGAATTCGAATTCCGGTTCCTTGTAACAATTTTTTTATGGTTTCTTCTCCTTCGTGATTCCCTATTTCGCTGAACCCTGAGGTGATGATTATGACCCATTTGACCTTTTTTTTCACACATTCTTTTATGATTTGTGTCACCAGTGGTTCTGGTACTGCGATCATGACGAGATCAATTGGGTTTGGGATGTCGGTTAATTTTTTGTAGCATTTCAGTCCAAGGATTTCTTCTTCGTTTGGGTTTACTGGATATAATTTGCAGGGATAATCGGAGATGAGGATGTTTTTGAGTGATGCATGTCCGATTTTTG
>DATMWV010000219.1:0-10009 GCA_035562195.1 Thermoplasmatota archaeon | reverse complement strand
TATGAATTTTATGTCAACGATTGTTGTGAAGGAGAGTATATGCGAATATTATGTGAATGATATTTACTGTGGCTATATAAGAAAATCAGACCTTCCAAAAGAAGAATTTCAAACAAAAATGGATGAATGTATAAAAACGATTTTAAAAAAAATCAGAGAATCAGAACCCATAAAAAATGAAATTGAATCATTAGACAAACTCGATACCCTTATGGAAAAACATTTAAACAACATGCTAGAATCTCTGGAAAAACACCTTTGTTTAGGAGTATTACCTGGTGATTGTGAATATTATTATTGGGTTGAATCCAAATAATGAGAACGCAAATCGTATCGATATCGTATTGCGAAAACTGCGGGAAATGCACCTTAGGATGCGGATTGTGAGGTCTGAGGCTCTACTATTACCCCCTCGTTGTTTATGCGTCTATGCTGCAAGTTTGCGCTGAGTTTTTACTAAATAGGCATAACTAGCTCGAAGATAAAAGTAGAGCATTGTTCATCACTCTATCGTATATCGATTTAAGGTCTTGCTCTGATTGAGCGTTATAATGCATTAGGTCAACGTCACCTCGGAGTGAATGACCCATGAGGATTTTCTTGATAGAAGTTGGACCACCTCGTCTATCCCATTCTTGTGAAAAGACCTTTCTTAAATCCTTAACTCTGATTGGAGCTCCCTTAAATAAATGAATCATATGTGACTGAGAGAACAATCTATCAAGTTTATTATCACAATTGAAGAAATCGAGGTATTCAGATAGCGCTTGTTTAGTTCCTTCGGTAAAAAACGACACTCGACTTCTTTGTGTTTTCGTTGTCTGACCACTCAAAGGATTATGATTGATATGAACAGTCCTATTATCAAGGTCAATATCCTTCTGATTTAGTTGATATAGTTCTTCAGCACGCATCCCTGAAGACGAGCCCAATAGAATAAGTGTCTGAATTTGCTTAAAATACGAATTATCTTCAAAATCTGATATTGTCTGTTGAATCTCTTCGTTAGTAAATCTCTTTGGAATATATTCAGGGTCAGATGGTAGTTCAATAGTCTTAGCCCAGTCAACTCCAAGGTATTTGAGATATTTTAATATTTGATACATCTCCTTCTTGTATGTTGCTGTAGAATACTCTTCTTTTACCTGTTTAAAATACTCTAGACTTTTTGCTTTATCAATACAATAATCAAGATACTCCAAATATCTGCTAAGGTATCGATTCACTTCTTTTTTATGACCTATAGTGATACCGCTCAATTCAATTGTACTGATGTATTCCTCAAGGTCTTTTTCCTCCATACGGAGAGCCCTGACACGGAGGAGGTCTTGAGTTCGAATCTCAACGAGCCCACTCCTATTTTTTCTAAAAAAAAGTTTTTCGACGTGAAGGGTCTGGGTTAAATGCCAAGAGATTTACTCTGTCGATGATGTCTCTGACGTGCTTTTTTTTACGATTGGTACAATCCCTGCCATCTGCTCGGCGATCACATTCGTAATCTCTGTATGCGGATCGATAACGTATTTTGTGTTATTCTCAAGTGAAAATTGGATCGTTTCAAGTTTCTTATAGATCTGTGCCTCGTTCCTGAAATATTTTTGGATAGCGGTGTTTATCTTTTCGATTTTCGCTGCATCTGCTTCAGCGACTTTTACGATTGCCAACGCTTGCCCTTCTGCTTTTAAAATTGCTGCTTGTTTCATCCCCTCAGCTTTTTTTATCTCAGCCCTTCGGAGACCATCCGCCTGTGTTTCAGCAGCTGTCGCATAATCAATCGCTGCTTGTTTTTCGTTTTCCGCCTTTACCACCTTGTTCATGGTGTCTTGCACATCTTTTGGCGGGTCTATCTCCTTTAACTCGGTGCGGACAACTTCGATACCCCAATTCGCGGTTTCACTACGAAGCGTGCTCATCAGCTCATTGTTGATTCGATTCCTATCACTATTAGCTTCATTCAAGTTCAGAGTACCGATAATATTACGAAGTGTTGTGCGAGCGAGATTCACGATCTGATATTTATAATCAAATACATTGTATTGAGATGCCTTGACAGAATTCTCATCTATTTTCACCTTGAAATAGACTTGAGCGTCGACCTGCGCATTAAGCTTGTCTTTTGTGATAATCGTCTGTGGTTCCGCATTGACCATCATCTCTGTGACGTTTACCTTAATCAATCGTTCAACGACGGGGATAATCCAAGCAAAACCAGGTTGTCGAAAACGATTGTACTTCCCTAATCGCTCAACAAGCGCTCTTTGAGTTGGCCGTACAATGCGTATTCCCATCGAGAAGAACCATAATAAGACAACGATAAGCAATATCCATCCTACCATTCCAAGCAAATCCATTTACAACACCTCATATTTGATAACAAGAGTTCCTTTATTAATTCTCTTTTATGGAACACAACTTACGCTCAACATCTTGATAACAGACTATCTCATATTACCTAAGAGATGAGAAAAATGAACCCTCTGTTGGATTCTTGATTATTTCATCGTCTTTTTCAAGAACGGCCAGACCTCTTCGACAGTTGTTGCGCCATTCACCTGGCTTTGCTTCTCTTTCCACCAATCAGCATTCTGGATGTCCTCACGGCACTTCGCTAGTTTTTCTGCCGCATGATTAATCTCAACGATCTTTTGCATCGAATGAAGAGAATACTCCATATAGACAATCACATCACAGAGAACATCCATATCCTGTGCAAGCTCAGGGTTAATCATGCTACGAATTTCCTCACCGACAAATTCAAGGGAAAAAGCAGGAAATTTCCTATTTAACAACCCCATTCTCTGAACCTCCAAATACCATACCCGTAGGTGTGCTATATCATTTCATATCATCTTATTCTATATAAGTTCTTTCCTTTTCCTCCAGCACAAGATTGAAATATCGTACGCTTCATTCCCCGGCCCGTGAGCCAGAATACTCAAGAGAAGACCGACGATTCGTCACGACCTTTTCAGAACCAAACGAAGGGTGTCAAAGCGTTACTAGGTGACCCAAAAAAAGCGATTCTAACCCTGTCCCTTCCCATGATTGTCGCAATGGTCGTACAAACGTTGTACAACCTCATCAATCGAATCTGGGTTTCTGGCCTCGGGACAGAAGCTTCAGCCGCGGTTGGATTTGCATTCCCGCTGCTCTTCATGGGAACCGCGATAGCCACAGGACTCGGAGTAGGTGGTGGCTCAGCGATCTCAAGAAAAATCGGGGCAAAGGATAAAAAAGGCGGGGACAGAGCAGCAGTCCATACACTCATAATTATGGTGATTGTCGCTCTGGCATATGCAATCCCCTTGTTCGTGTTCGCAGAGGATATCTTCCGTCTGATAGGGGCAGGGGAAGCGACAGCAACCGCATCTCTCTATGCTCGAATCATCTATTCCGTATCCATTGTGTCATTTTTTACATCCATAGCAACCGCTCTTCTTCGATCCGAAGGTGATGCGAAACGATCCATGTTTGCAATGATCCTAGGAGGAATTCTAAATGCAGTTCTTGATCCGATCTTCATCTACGTCTTTGGATGGGGTGTCGCTGGTGCTGCGATCGCTTCTGTTGTTTCCATCTCGGTTTCTGCGGTTTTATTATTCTACTGGTTATTCTTGAAAAAAAATACCTTTCTTACCTTTCACTTCCGAGGGTTTCATTTCGATAAAAGCATCACTAAGGATATTTTAGCAGTAGGTTTACCTGCTTCATTATTACAATTATCTATGGCAATTATGTTATTTATTATGAATATTATCGTTGAACATATCAGTGGCACCGATGGTGTTGCCGTGTTTTCTGCAGGTTGGGCAGTCGCAATGACCGCATCAATGCCATTGTTAGGGATGGCGACCGCGGTTGTCTCTGTGACAGGTGCTGTGTACGGCGCCCGTGAATACAAAAAACTTGATATCGCACATCTCTACGCATTGAAAATCGGGATCCTTATCGAGACAGCCATTGCAATCGCAACATTCATCTTCGCACCGGTCATCACCCTTGCTTTTACGACGTCTCCTGATATGGTTCATCTTGGAGACGAGATAACCACATTCCTTAGGATCATCTGCATTTACTATCCGGCAACAGCATTTGGTATGTTGTCGTCATCACTCTTTCAAGGCGTTGGAAAAGGACTGTATTCTCTCATTGTCACCATCCTTCGAACAATCATCTTAATCATACCGCTCGCATGGCTTTTTGGGGTCATTCTGGGATGGGGACTTCCAGGCGCATGGTGGGGCCTTGTCATTGCCAATATCATTGGATCGGCAATCACGTTCATCTGGGCAAAAATATACATCAATAGCCTCCTCAAATCAACACCTGTTGCCACATAACAACTCTTAAAAGGCAGTAAAAGAATTCGCTTATCAGTGATGAACGAACCTTTTCTGAGCCGCCTTGGCGATGATGAAGATCTTGAGTACTGAAAAAAAAATCAATCTCTCAGATATGCTGACAGAGCATATCTGCGATTTTTTCTAAAAACTTTTTATCAATCTTGTCAAATGCAGCAGGAACATCAGAGTCGATATCGATTTCACCAATCACTCTGCTTTTCTTTGTAATCGGAACAACAATCTCTGACCGGGTTGAACGAAAACAAGAAAGATACCGACTGTCTTTCGATACATCATTGACAACCTCGGTTTTTCCGCTTCGCGCAGCAGATCCACAGACTCCTTTCCCAACCGAGATCGTTGTATGCTCCGTCGCCTGTTTCCCTTTCCAGGGACCAAGCACCAGGACGTCTCCTTTCACTAGATAAATACCTATCCAGCTGTATTTCTCAAAGCTTTCGTAGAGAACATCAACGACATCCTGTAGAATGGTTGTTGATTTGTTTTGTGTAAGGATTTCTTTGATTTTATTTTCAGTAACTTTATACTTCAAGAAAATCACCACCCCTCAGTAATCAAGCAGACTAGACTGTGAGTTTTTCGGACCCAGAGACACAGCTATGATAGGGTCGTCGTCTGTGGGAAGCTCAATGGTCCCATATTTACCCCCACCACCAGGGATAATAATCACCTTATGATCACGAAACGCCTGGATGGCAGCGGTAATCGCTGGGACCGTCACCCGTGCGACCTTCTCAAGATCCGCATCGAGAAGAACATTAATCTCAGAGCCAAACGTGTTAATGAGCTCATCCCATCTCTTCGTAACACTCTGGGTAAAGGGAGTGTGCTGTCCGAGTGCTTTGGCGATAATCTCTGAGAGTGGAATGAGATATACATACGGTGGCCGATGCGCAGGATGCTGTGGTTCCTTGAAGGTGGCGATTTCTCTGATGCGGTCTCGCACTCCTTTTTTAATGCGTTTGCCACAGCTGCATTTCCACCGTCGTTTGACTGCCTCATCAAGCGTGTAATGGGTAAAACATGAGATGCAGGCAGACTCATTGTATTTCCCCTCCTGTGGAGGTAAACCTACATTCAAAACAGGTTTATTGCCACCTGTTCGAAGGATAGCTTTTTTGATTTCAGTAAATGTTGCATCACCGACCTCGAAGCGAGTGAACTCCCGAGCAAGTCGTACCGGGTGTGGGCTATGGCAATCTGAATTTGTCAGGAAAGTAAGTCGATGCAGTTCCTGGATGGTGTCTGCGTAATCTGTGTCTGCGCTTAATCCCAGTTCGATAAAAGAGATATACGGGGTTAGATCGCCATAACAATGCTCAAGAGACGGATGATACGCATACATCGCAGTCCAAGGTGTGAACGCATGCGCAGGGCCGATGAGGGCATCAACATCTTTTGCAAGACTTGCGAGTTCTATCCCGTTCATGTTCACGTTCGGGCGTCCGTCCGTCTCAAGGTTCTTTGATTTTGCTTTAATCGCTTCTTTGTATGCTTCGACTGCGGACAAACTAGGGAAGTACAGGAGATGGTGCACACGCGATGCATCTTCAACCTCGGTGCTGAGAATGAACCGGGTGTTGTTCAACTCAAATGTCCCATCATCAATGACCGTGCAGGTCTTGATCTCCTTTAACCAATTGCTGTTCAGACAATCCCCTGTCGCCATGACAGAAATCCCTTTCCGGGGTGCCTCGACAGAAAGAGCAGCAATCGTCATCCTATCGCTTGTGGCACCAGAATACCGTGAATGGATATGCAAATCAGCGTTGACGAGCATCAAGATTCCTTTTTTGCAGCATTATTCTTTCTTTTCTATATTCATTTGAGCAGGGGATTTGTCTTCGAAAAACTGTTCATGGGCAGTCATCTCCATAAGACCAGCCATGATAAGCAGGATACCGGCGAAGAGCAGAAGATACGCACCGATCCCAAACCCCCATGTGAGCTTTATCGACCCTCCTGCGACATCTGTGGTTTGAACTGTATATTGTCCGCTAAATGGGGATGCAGAGACCGCATGCATCGCGTTTTGTATCTCTGCGTCTCCTTCCAGGTTTGGCGGTGAGAACATTGGAATGATTGATGCGACGAGCAGAATGAAAATAAATATGAGGATGAAGGGGAAAAGCAGCCGTACTCCACGGAGAATATATTTTTTCCCTAGTTTTTTACTCTGTGAAATCCCGATTGTGGAGAGCACCAAAAATACAATGCTAATGCCGATGATAAGGTAGAACGGTATCGCTAATGTCCCTAGAGGGACCGGTCCGTTCCGATTCGGAAGTCGTATCTGAATCCCGTTGATGCCGTCGACAGAGACTGCATCAAATGTGCCTGTTTGCTCTGATCCTGGGATAGACACGTCCGCGGTGACTATATACCAGGGGAGGAACAACGCAAGGATGCTCATGATGATTACGACGATGCAGAGGATATTGCCTATGCTTTTTTGATTCGAGCCATCGATGTATAACAGTGAAAAAATCCGAGGTCCCAGTCCATGTTTTTTCTTCCGCCGATAGACAAAAAAGATTAACAGAATCAATGAAACAACTGTGAAAAGAATGAACAACAGCACGAAGTTATAGACGAGCCATTCAAACAGGAAGAGGATGTCGTTTGCTGGTTGAAGTCCATTCGCCCAGGCCAATGGTTGCCACATGATGCCCTCTTCTCTGAATTTCGGACCATTCGGCCCTGCTTCGCCCAGGATCGCTGCTTCTGCGGTGGCTGATTGGTCGACACCAGTCCATCCCCAGCGTCCTCTAAATGAAAGCCAGGCTTGAGTATTCAACACCTGAATAGTATAATCTGTTGGTTGCAGGATTCTTCCGTTATCTGCAACTGTGTCACTTGCTAAACCGACTTTTCCCGAATATGGTTTGATGTAGTTGGCATGGCTTCCGCGTGCCACATACACCTTCACATGCTCTCCTTCTTTCTCGACTTGGCTCCATTGTGCTTTTTGTCCTGCGTAGTGCTGACTGAACATGACCTCAGCTGGTTGCCCGGAAGACAGAACCACCTGGACCATCTCCCAGTCACCTTCGTGACGGTTCAGATCTCCTCCGTTAAATGCATAGAAGAACCAGTATTGAATGACGTTGTTGACCGTATCGACATTGGCATATACCGTATAGCCCATTGCCGCCATTTTACTTTGATAATCGTTTTCGATACCATTGTCACCGACAGCGACCGTCCCTCGTTGATTATCAAGGAAATAAGTATCAGTGGTCAACGTACTTAACAAGGCTTCGGTTGGCGAAGTTGACAACGGTGAAGGGTTTCCATTTTCATATAAATATGAGTTCTCAAGGGCGTAGGACACATCCACGGGAAAACATTGTTCCCCCTCAACAAAATAGAGGATAGGGGCATATTGTTCTGCGAGCTCTTGATCTGCTGCAGATGCGATGCTAACGAAGTTGCTTCCAGCTATCAGAATTCCTATAAAAAATATGCTGATGACGATTTTTTTATTCATAGGCCTCCACCAGGGTGTGGATAGAATTGTTGTTATTTAATCCTTCTTAAAAAACCGGTTCAAATCCATTTTATTTTTATTCGTTTAAATACTCTTTTTTACTTTTCAATTGTTAAGTATCATACTATACAGAATAATGTTATAATGATTATATAGGAATGATAAGATTTGAAAATATTAAGGTTCGCTCAATAGTAACATTTATTAGGCTTTACTCCATATGAGTCTCCTGTAAATCTACCCTAGGAAAATGGGATAAAAACCTCTAACATAAAACAACCAGAACTAGTGTAGACTTTGTAACGAAGTGATCCCCATGAAAGACAATAAAACCGTACTTGAAAGCTCCTATGATTCTGATAAAATCCAGGTCCTCGAAGGACTCGAATCCGTCCGAAAAAACCCAGGCATGTACATCGGAAGCACCGACGTACGAGGACTCCATCACCTCGTCTACGAAGTCGTGGATAATTCCATCGATGAAGCACTCGCCGGTTACTGTACAACTGTTCAGGTTATCGTTTTAAAAAACGGGGCGCTCTCCGTAGCTGATAACGGACGAGGAATCCCTGTCGACATCCATGAAAAATACAAAATACCAGGCGTCGAAGTTATTCTCACCATGCTGTATTCAGGTGGTAAATTCGACGGACAAGCATACAAAGTCTCAGGTGGATTACACGGAGTCGGTGTATCTTGTGTCAATGCGTTGTCAAAATGGCTTGAAGTCAAAGTCAGACGAAACGGAAAAGAATACCAGCAACGCTTTGAACGAGGAAAGACAGTCACTGACCTCAAAGTCATAGGAAAAGCAAAAGACACGGGAACCACGGTGACCTTTTTCCCAGATAAAGAGATTTTTGAAACCATCGAGTTTGACTATGACACCATCGCGACTCGCCTGCGGGAAATGGCGTTTCTCAACGCAGGACTTCAGATCGAAATTACCGATGAACGCACTGATAAACATGAAGTGTTCCGCTACGACGGCGGAGTCAGCGAATTTGTCCTGCACATCAACAAGAATAAAACACCGCTACATCCGAAACCAATTTACCTGCAAGGCGAAAAAGACAGCGTGCAGGTAGAAATCGCCATGCAATATACCGATGGATACACCGAAAACATCCATACCTTTGCCAATAACATCAACACCATTGAAGGTGGGACACATCTTGCTGGATTCAAAGGAGCCTTAACCCGTGTTCTGAATGATTATGGCAAGGCAAATAAACTCTTAGATGAAAGCTTTAGTCTTAGTGGCGAGGATTCACGAGAAGGAATCACCGCGATTATCTCAGTGAAAATAAGAAAGCCTCAATTTGAAGGTCAAACCAAATCAAAACTGGGCAACTCAGAGGTACGAGGCATCGTTGAAAGTGTTACCTGCGATAAACTAGCTGAGTTCTTCGAGGAAAACCCACCAGTGGCTCATATGATTATTGATAAAGCAGTGCTTTCCAGTAAAGCTCGCGAAGCGGCACGAAAAGCACGAGAACTCACACGACGAAAAGGACTGTTGGAATCATCAGCACTCCCCGGGAAACTTGCTGATTGCTCGACTCGCGACCCAAGTCAATCAGAGATCTATCTTGTGGAGGGAGATTCAGCCGGTGGCTCGGCCAAGCAAGCCAGAGATAAAGAATTCCAAGCAATCCTGCCCCTCCGAGGTAAGATCCTCAACGTCGAGAAAGCCAGGATGGATAAGATCCTGAAAAGCGAAGAGATCCTTCATCTGATTACTGCGATTGGCACCGGTATTGCTGAGGAGTTCAACATTGAGAACGCTCGGTATCATCGGATTATTCTGATGACCGATGCTGACGTCGATGGTGAGCATATTCGAACCTTGTTACTGACCTTTTTCTTCCGGTATATGCGTCCGTTAATTGAGAAAGGATATTTGTATATTGCACAACCGCCGTTGTATAAGCTTACCAAAGGAAAATCTGTTGACTATGCGTTTTCAGAACAAGAACGGGTACAAAAAGCAAAGCAGATGGGAGAAACCGGGCTTGGTATTCAACGCTATAAAGGTCTTGGTGAGATGAATCCGCAGCAGTTGTGGGAAACAACCATGGATCCTGATTGTCGGCTGATGCTTCAGGTGACGATTGAAAACGCTGTTGAAGCTGATGAGTTGTTCACGATTCTG
>DATMWV010000218.1:0-4451 GCA_035562195.1 Thermoplasmatota archaeon | reverse complement strand
GTTTAATGGTTGTCACAACCAAATGGGATACCTATAAGGCAACCAAAGAATGGGCTGAAGTCGAAGAAATAAAAAAAATATCACCACCCACTGTTGATAGTATATTGCAAGAACAAAAAAAAACATGAGTCTTTCTGTCGTTTTACGGTATTTCTGATAAGACCATCTCGCTGTATCATTTTTTGGTGTATCGATGCAGGAAACCTAATATTCAGATACGATTCTATTTAATGCTTATGAGATTTAACCCGACATCCTCATGATATTCTCTGTTGATTTGACCATCGATGATCTCAATGATCCCTTCAAATGTCGCACTGATCACCGCACTGGTCAGATGACCACCAAATGCCTTATGCTCGACGTTACCTAACGTAATATGAAGATGAAGGTATACTTCGCCATTCATCCTTGTGATGTTTCCGACCAATGAGGTAATCTCATGGTCTCCGGTGAATTCCTTTGATTGATATTTTTTTGTTTTTGTGTTCATCAGACCGACTGTGACTTTATCAGTTGCACCTATTCCAATGATTGATCCTAGTGGAATATCAAGCTTTTTACAGATTGTTTTGAGACTCTCGACAAGTTCTTCTCCTTTGTCGATGCGGACAATGACTTTATTGTGGAATTGTTTGTAATTCATAAGAGATGCATCATCAATCGTTCGTATTTAAATATTTATCAAATATTTACTCTGCTGCTGCCCCTTAAAAAGATAGTAAAGAAGTCTTACCAAGCGCTGGAGAAATGATTTGAAAGTAGCACGAAATCAAACACATCAATTCTCCCATTATTATCAATATCCTCACGAACCCATCCTGGTGATCCATTTTTTCCAAATTGATTAGAGGTTAAAATGAAGTCTTGCATCGAACAGACCCTATCGGTATTGATATCCCAATTTGGTGGAATCAAAAAAGGAGAGCTTGTTGAAGAAGCCATGTTGTTATACGTATCATTTGCCCAGACCTGGAAGGAAAAATTTCCATAGACTGAAAAAGTGGTGTTGAAGTAATAAGTATCTGTGTGTATTATTCTGTCCATGGTGATGTTTGTTGAAGTATTATCAGGCTTTTGAATGCATACCATTACATTATTTACCATGTTGTTGTCTGTGACGACACAACTCATATTTTCCCAGCCGAACCCAGGTTGTAAGTCTATCGGGTTTGATGAGAGGTACAAGATAGAAGAGATCTCTGGTGGGATTACTTCTTGATCTTCTGTGGTGAACCAGAACGTGCGGTTCGTCGATTGGTACCCATCTGAGACTGTTACAAACCAGGTATAGGTCGTAGAATAGGACAGACCAGAGATGGTGCATGATTTTGTTCCATTTGTACTGTTGTTTTCAACGTTGCTTCCGATGTCTGGTGTGGTTTGTATCGTATAATTCAGGAGATTTCCTTGTAGGTGTTGAATATTCACAGTAAGTGCTTGTGTATTGATAGGAACATTTGTTGATTCATTGCATGGGTTTTCATTCTTTATCGTAATATCAGATACATCAGGGTTTTTTAACCGCAAGATTTGTGCTGGGTCTGCGAAGAGATGTGCGCTATACCAAGCATAACACCAGGCGTGGCTGGATAGCTCTATTCTTGCACTCATCTTTTCATGAGCGTACGATTGTGCTTTTCCCAGTTGCCAGTTAGTTATATCGTTGGATTGATTGTTAAAAAAGTAATCATAAAAATAACATTGGATGTATTGGCTAGGCCCGTTTGATGACGTGGAGCTTGCATATCCATATCCTGTATTCAGGACCATCGCGAACGCATGGCGTTCGGGGTGGCGACACATCAGTTGTTCTGATCCAGCGTACCCTGCTTGGAAACGACCAGCTAAACATCCTTGTGAGTATCCGAAGAAAGGTTTTGTGTTGTATCGATTTTGCCAGTTGGTCAGACTAAACGGTGAGTTCCAATCACTATGGTCAAGGTGATTCACAATCGATGCATTGTCATCTTCTATGGAGTTGGAAAAATAGGTTTTGTAGTTGCTACCGACATCGACATGGTAGATACATTCTGATGAGTCGATAGGGGTTCCCGGGTGGGTTACATTCCATTCTTCAAATCCTGTAAAGCTTCGGTACATGTCGGTTCCCTGTCTGAGTTCCTCCATGTATTCTTTTGAAGTCACGGTCCATCCGAGGTTGCCTCCAAGGAATGAGACTTTCGAGAGCCAATCATCAGGGGCATCTAGATCATACCAGATGATTTTTCGGACTGCGTTGGAGACCATAGAAGCGTTATATGCTGCGATTCGTCCGATGTAGAGTTCAGCGTAGTAATCGTTCACATTGCTGTTTCTTCCACCACCCCAGATGCTTTGTGGTTCATAATACCATGTTCCATCGAGATGGCTGTAATATTTGTCACAAGCCATGGTATTATAGGCTCCTGTTTCCTCTCTATCTGTGAATAATCGATACGGGACGATTTGATGATCTGCTGTGCTGTCCCAGTCTCCCCCAAGTAGGACATATTCTGTACGCCAGTCAAGATAAGCATCTTTACAGAATTCTCTGATATGAGCTTGACTGTCATTAAACAAAGAAGTGGTGTTCCAATAGCTTTGACAAGCATCGATGTCTTGAACAGTGACAATAGTCCCATTCAGACCACTATAAGTGTTTCGATGGGTAATCAAACTTGACCAGTTATATGAAAAACCGGTGGTGTCTTTCAGAGATTGACTGGTGATGATCACAAACTGGTAGTGTTGTGCTGGAGAACAGAGCCCTCCAGTGTACTCGCCATCCAACACTCCATCGTCAGCAAAGTAATCAAGAATCTTGTTCTCTTGAGTCGTTTCTGTTTCTCCATCAAGTTCATCCATATCAACTGGATCGTAGGTGGAGAGGATCGAAGGGTTGGTAACTAACTCTCTGACAACGTCTTCATCAGTCTGACTAAAGCGAAGGAATGAAGGATTTTCAAGGAGGGATTGTTCTTCTGATTCTTGCAGTTGTACCGTGATCGTCATCTCAGGAAGATAGATAAGAACCCCCGTCCCAGGGGTGTAACGGATGGGGTGGAGATAGATGGTTAGAATTGCATATCCACGACAATACCCGATGCCTCCATTTTCAAAGATTTCCTCAACCACTGGTGTGAGTGCTGAATACGCAGTATCGTTCATGACAAAGGAGTTTGGATCATCCATTCCAACACGGACAAATTCCTGTTCAGGAAGAATTGGTTTCATCAGAAATTCATTCGAGAGTGTTTGCTGGTTTTGATACGACCCTTGGATGTTTGCTACCGAATATCCTTTAGGAAGAAGGATCAATGCACGATACATAGGAAGTTTTGGGAACCCTGGTTGTGCGGAGGAAAAACAATTGTTCATATCGATTGTTGTATAAGTTTGGTTATTGACTACAACTTCATGAAAAACTGGTTCGTCGAAAAAAAAGGTATACCTTAGAGTGTTATCCGATGATTCAATAAGATATGACGGAGAGAGTGCAGAAAGCACACTTCCTTCAACAGGGACGAGGGATAGTGTGAATATGACGATGAATAGAACAGGATATGTTTTTATTTTTCTTTGTTTGAATATGATGTTCTGCAAGAGCTTTCCTTCCTTCTCTCTATGAATATCTTTTATGATTGAGTTACTGTTTGTTTTGATATCGATTATATAGGTTAGTGGAGAATCTATCATTTTGGAAAAATACCAGTAGTTCTAATTGAGACCAGTCTTGTTTCTTTGGCTTCATTCTGCTCTTACCCCGGAAGGTATATTTTTAAACAAAGATGCGTTATCCTTTTTAGAGTGAGGAGCCGTGGGTGAAAATGAAGATTAATATCATGTATGAATTTGATTTTGAGGATATTTTTGAAGAATAACGAAAAGGTACATTTGTCCGTCGGAGGAAGGGATCAAAGTGAAAAAATATATTTTAGTTAACATTTGTATGTTGCTTGTTGGGATCGCAGTGCTTGTTTTATTTCAAGATACGAGTAATATCGCGCATGCTTTTATCAAATTCATTGGATTATGTCTGACGTTAATAAGTACATTTCTCATCATTTGTTATTTCTTTGGTATTACCCTGAATCGTTTAGAATAAAAGTATCATATGACGAAAAATGTTGCGTTTTTTCCTTTTTTTTCTGTTAATAAGGGTTTTTTAGGGATAGGTTTTTATAGCGGGTCTAATATTATTTTTCTTGGGAGTCTGGCTATTTTTCGTAAAGAAGAGATTCTTTACCTCCCAGACTTAACCAGACTCCCACTTTTATACCTTAAACCATGAAAAAGAGAAATCTTTTTTCTCCGAAATAGAACAAGATTTGTCAGATGAACGATGTGGTTGACTGGCTGTGTTGTTTGAACCATTGACAGTTGACACAGCTGCCGTTCATGACTCCCGGGTTCCCTGGTTTCATTCTGTTGGTGACCCAGCATTCTTTTTCAATACCAAGTTTATACAC
>DATMWV010000217.1:0-2383 GCA_035562195.1 Thermoplasmatota archaeon | reverse complement strand
AAATGGAACTGTGAAAAAATGTTTATATCTTTAGTACACACATGGTAAACACGTTAGTTCACAAAAAAAAGAAAGGGGGTTATGCTTCTTTTATGTACGGTATCAGGTTCCCATCGTCTTGCTCTTCGAATAGCGGTACTTGTTTCGGGACTGTCTTATGCTCCATTATTACGTAATTTTTCGTTGTCATATTTCTCCAACCCTCCAGTGTTTTCTGACGGTCAAGAAGAGGCAAAAATCAGGATGACAAGCTGATGTGGTAGTCGTATAAGTGATCCCGATAACTCCTTCTTAATCTCTCCAATTTCTCAGTAACCAACGTTGAGTACATATACTTTCTTATTTGCGTAAAAAAACCATGTCGTGTCATGGCAAGAATAAGTTTTTAGAACAAAAAAAGGGAAGGATGCTGGTCTCACTAGGAGGGATGGGATGCACTCTACAACTACCAGCTTAATTCCTTCCAGACCAATGAAAGAGCCACTATTTTAAGTATCTTGTTCGTAGTTGTATATGCAAGTAGTGATGCAGGTGCGCCACCACAGGATGGTTAACCTCCTGGTATACTCGGAGTGAATCCAGTGGTGAAACTGGTTGGTTGATTAATGCTTTAGAGATGAAAAAATAGATGATTCACTCAATTCATGGTTCGTTACTATGAGAAGATGTTCGAACATAAGCCTGAGTTGGAGATTTCTTTTCTGTCAGCTTTCCCCTTTTATCATATTTTAGGGTGTTGTTCTTCTCTAAATACATTTTTTTCTAATTAGTTTAGGAGAAACCGTAGAAGCGGAAATGCATTTGGGAATCGGTTCAACAACCATTCAAAGAATCGGAAGTGCGGTGGTTCATAGGGCATAGTTACTGATAAAGTGCCCCAATCGCTTTCTTGGTAATGGTTATCTCTTGCTTTCACTTTGATGGTATACGTCCCCTTTTTGTTCCAAGTATGGCTAACGGTTTGTTCCTGACCTGAAGGAAATGGACCAATCCAGCCAGAGTTCGCCCCATCACCCCAGTCAACATAGTATGAAATGTTAATTCCATCAGGATCGCTTGAAAAAATAGTATAATTGTAATTTTGTTTTACTTTTCCAGAGGTAAGTCCAGCAATGATTGGTGTTGTGGGCGACGAGTTATTTTTAAGTTGAAGCGCATAAAGATATGAATGAAAGCTTTGATTCCCAGATGGTAAAAACTGTGCTGTGATGTAGATCGTTCCATCCTCCCCAATTATAGGTGATGATGCCATATGATCTCCGGAATCAAATTTCCATCTGAGCGTCCCATCCGGATTGAGTGCGTATAGATAGCCATCATCGGAACCACAATATATGATTCCATATTTATCGATGGCTGGAGACGAGTAAATTTCACCATCTGTCTGAAAACGCCAATTTTCAATACCCTCAGGTGTGATGCTAAATATCTTTCCGTTATATGATCCGACATATATCGTTCCGTCTGGGGCAATTGTCGGGGAGGTTTCTGTGGCATCACCCGTGTTAAATTTCCATTTCAACGTCCCATTTGGAGTTATCGCATACAGATAATCATCCCAAGAACAAACATAGATCGTACCGTCATCACTAATGGACGGTGAGCCTTTTATTCTATCGTTTGTCTTGTATCGCCATGCGAGAGTCCCATTTGGGTATAACGCATAGAGATACATATCGTGTGAACCGAAATAGATGATGCCGTTATTATCGATCGCTGCTGAAGAAAGAATAGGACCACCTGTTTCAAAACGCCATTTTTCTGTTCCATTAGGATTCATGGCATAAAAATAATGATTGAAAGAACCAACAAATATTGTACTGTCCATCCAGATGGTTGGTGAAGAAAACACCCAATCCGACATATCAAATTTCCATTTTAACGTTCCATTTGGGTACAAGGAAGTAAGATATTGTTCGTCGGACCCGAAATAAATAGTTCCATCCGATGATAGAGCTGGAGAAGAATCCACCCAATCACCTGCATCGAATCGCCATTTTTCAGAACCATTTGGATTAATAGCAAAAAAACTCTTATCAAAATCTTCCGCGCCGATATAAACGATACCATTTTCATCAATAGCCGGAGAAGAAACAGTCCAACCTTCCATTAAGAATTTCCATTTTATCATAGGCCAATTACCTGCGGGACCATATGGACTTCTCCCCGTATGCCAGGTATCATGATGGAACATCGGCCAAGAGGAGTTTTGCAGACCGCAACTAGATTCTGATTGAGTTATTTTAATGGTTTCGGTCTTTGTTAGTAACGAATTTGCAGAATTTGTATTCAGTCCTGTTGCCACAGGAGTTAATAGAGAAGTAATACACAACAGTACAAAACAATTTTTTTTTAATAAATTCGTTTCATTCAGATTTTATAC
>DATMWV010000216.1:0-5461 GCA_035562195.1 Thermoplasmatota archaeon | reverse complement strand
GCAATTCATGCTATCATTAGACAAAGTCCTTTACATAACTCTAATATTGTCTCGTGTTAACACGTGTTGAAATATCTTTAAATAGTCAGAGCGGATGTCCGCGGAAGTATGAGGAAAGGAGAGAGGTATCCCCTTATCTTTTTTCTTATTTTTTTCCTCTCTCTCCTCTTCAAATAAAAGAACCTGTTCATTAATACAGCACAAAAAAACTCGTGTATTTCTCATCGCTATGAGTCGGCAACATCTTGATGTCCGTCACCTTCGCACGTGAAGGACCGACCCAGCACCAGGCGATCATCTCATCAAGGACTGCCTTTTCTGCTTCAAACACTGCCTCGACGTTTCCATCATCAGTGTTCTTCACCCAACCTAAGATGCCTAACTCATCTGCTTTCTGCTTCGTGCTCGCACGAAACCAGACTCCCTGTACTTTCCCTGAAATAAGCACATGAACTCGTGTTTTCATACCAACCACTCTTTATTACGGTCTGAACCGCAGAAGTGTCCGTGGGAACGGAATCGTATCCTTGATGTTCTCCGCCTTACAGATCCAAGCGACCAATCGTTCAACCCCTAAACCATATCCTGCGTGTGGAACCGAGCCGAATCGCCGCAGATCAAAGTACCACTGGTAATTCTGCACGCTCTCTCCCATCTGTTTCAACCGCTCGGTCATCGCCGCGATATCGGTGCTCCGCTGCGACCCACCGATGATCTCCCCGTAGCCCTCTGGTGCCAACATGTCGAAACACAACGCGGTCCGAGGGTCCTGCTCGTCTTTTGGTTTGTAGAACGCCATGATCTCTAAAGGATAGTTGGTCACCACCACCGGGGTCTTGAAATGATTCATCAAGTTATCCTCTTCAAGGGTCCGCAGGTCCTTTCCCCATTCGATGTCCATCCCTTCTTTTTCTTTCAGGATTCGTAACGCCTCCGTATAGGTAATACTAGGAAACTCCGCTGCCGCGATGTCCTCTAGCTTTGCGATATCCTGCCCCAGGACCTCCAGTTCTTTTTTGTTCTTCTGTAGGACCTGACCAAGGATGTAATGAACCTCGTCTTTTGCTATCGTGGCGACATCGGAAAGATCCATCCAGGCTGCCTCCATCTCCGCCATCCAGAACTCAGACAGATGCCGCGAGGTCTTTGATTTCTCCGCCCGGAACGTCGGCCCCATGTTATAGATTTTCTCTAACGCAAAGATTCCGGCTTCCGCATACAGCTGCCAGGATTGTGACAGATACGTTTTATCCTCATAATATTTGACTTCAAAGAGCGTAGAGCCGCCCTCGCATTGGTTCGGCTGCAGCACTGGTGCGTCAAACTCGTAAAACCCACGGTCCCTAAAAAACGCATGGATCGCACCAACCACCGTAGAACGCACTTTCAGTATCGAGGTAAGCTTCCTCGACCGGATCCATAGATGCCGTTGGTCAAGTAGAAACTCCGGGCTTTGATCCTTTGTAATGGGGAATGGTTCTGCGAAATTCACAACTAACAGATGCGTCACCTGAAGCTCATAACCACCTGGTGCTCGTTTGTCTTCTTTGACAGTCCCTGTGATTTGCACCGAAGACTCGATTAATGCTTTAACAGCGTCTTCAAACTGTGAATCAGGCAGATTGCCTCGTTTCACGGTCGCCTGCAGCACACCTGTGACGTCACGCAGTGTCATAAAGACGATATTCCCGCTGCTACGGGTCCGATAGATCCACCCGCGCAAATGGATGTTTTTCCCGACATGATCTCCTGTCAATATGTCCTCGATTGATGTCCAGTCTGTTTTCGGCATAGATGTCCAACTCACTAAGGGGGATATATTTATTGCATTTATCAATTACGGTGAACCAACACACCTCTTCATTAAAAACCGGAAATACTACGAATTCAACCAGATATCCTCTACAAACCGCCACTTCCTTCATCTCTGAGGGTTATCCTTAAATATAGCCTCTTTTATTATTGGCAAATACTTTCTTGTAGTATTCAAAGTACTATAGAGAGAGAGCTTGTACATTAAAACGGGGTATCATCTTGGCAGAAAATGAAAAATCACCAGAAGAAAAAAAACAATTTTCAACAAAAGAATCAGCAGAGATAAAACCATCAGCGGGAAAAGAACCCCCTGTAAGAAAAGATGCTGACACACCGGAACAACCAGCTGCAAAACCAGATCAACAGAAGAAAAAAGAGAAGAAAGGAAAACAACCTGCCAAAGAAGAGGAACCGTCAAAGAAAAAAGAACATGATGAGAATTTTAACTATATCATCCGTGTGGTCAACACCGATATCAACGGAGAAAGCAATATCGTCCAGGGTTTGACCCAGATTAAAGGAATCGGACGGCACATGGCCACATTCATCGCTGACACCGCCGGGGTGGAACGAAAGCTAAAATTCGGAAACCTCCCTGAGCCTGAGATTGAAAAACTCAAAGAAGTCTTAGAGAACATCGACGAATACGCACCTCCATGGATGCTGAACTACCGGAAAGACGCGTACACCGGCGAGGATACACATTTGATCAGCACCGATGTCACATCACGTCTTCGTGATGACATTAACATGATGAAGATGATACGGTCCTACCGCGGAGTACGCCACGAACTTGGTCTGAAAGTACGGGGACAACGAAGCAGTTCGAATGGTCGGAAAGGCTTAGCATTGGGTGTATCAAAACGAAGAGAAGCACCTGCAGCAGCGGGGAAGAAAGAAGATTCTAAGGAGAAATAGGAGTTGTGTAGATGAGCAGTCAGAAGTTTCCGAGAAAACAATATGAAACCCCGATGCATCCCTGGAAAGAGAGCCGTATTAAAACCGAACGAGAGATGATAAAAAAATACGGTCTGAAAAACCATAAGGAAGTCTGGAAAGCAAAAACATACCTCGGGAAACATCGTGAGCAAGCAAGAGAACTACTTGCAAAGCTTGGCACTGCAAGTCCGCAGGCGAAAAAAGAAAGCGACCAGTTACTCCTGCATTTATCTCGCATGGGGATTGTCGCTATGGGAGCATCTCTTGATGATGTCCTTGCACTTGACACCGAATCCGTTCTCTCAAGACGACTGCAGACAATTGTGTATCTCAAAGGATTCTCAAGCACGCCTTACCAGGCGCGTCAGTTGATCAGCCATGGTCATGTTGCGGTCAGTGGCAGAAAAGTGACAATCCCAAGTTACATGGTCGCAAAAGATGAGGAAGGTCAGATCGAGTACACGATTCGATCTCCTTTAAATGAACTGTCACATCCTGCACGGCCAAAGGGTGATGTCTATAAGACCGAACCAGCAGCCCCTCTGAAAGCACCAAGTGAGGTAAAACCTGCTGCGGTGGTTCTACCAAAACAAGAACCAGCAGCAATCGTAGCACCTCCAAGTCAGCCTGCAGCAGTAGTACCAGTACCGTCACAATCAACGGAGATTTCACCAGCGCCAGCAGCCGAGAAACCAGCTGAGGAAAAACCAGCCAAACCAGCAGAGAAACCGAAGGAACATGTGAAAAAGGAAAAAAAGACGGAAGGTGTGTAAGACATGGCTCGAAAAGGAATAGCACATATTTATTCATCCTTTAATAACATCATTATTACGATTACTGATTCGACTGGTGCGGAGACGATTACGAAATGCTCTGGTGGGATGGTGACGAAATCAGCAAAAGATGAAGGGTCTCCGTATGTTGCGATGAAGGTCGCACAGGTGGTCGCAGAGGCTGCCCTGGAGAAAGGATTTGACAGTGTCAATATCAAGATTAGTGGAAAAGGTGGGAAGAAAGGCGGGAACCCTGGTCGTGGTGCTCAGACCGCGATACGATCACTGGTTCGCGCAGGGATACGGATTGGTACGATTGAAGATGTGACACCTCATCCCCATGATGGATGTAAACCGAAAGGTGGAAAACGAGGACGTCGTATCTAAGGTGCACGTATGAAAGTCAAAACCGTGGAGCTGAAGGGAAATAAAGGAGTGTTGAAAATAGAGGACACCGATGTGTACTTTGTCAATTCCCTCCGACGCATCATGCTTGCGGAACTACCAAAACTTGCTATCGAGGATGTGATTATCTACGATAACACCAGTGCGTTGTTTGATGAACTGATCTCCCATCGACTTGGTTTGGTTCCGATTCCAACGATTGATCTCCCGGCTCTCGCGTTTCGCTCTGAGTGTAAATGTGAGGGAAAAGGATGCCCGAGTTGCACGGTACGATACACGCTCAGTAAAGAAGGAGAATGCGTTGTGTATTCTGGTGATCTGCAGCCGGAACACCCGAGTTTTGCAATCACGGAAACCTTGATTCCTATCGTTGATCTCATGAAAGACCAACGGGTGATCCTTGAGGTCGAAGCAGTCCTTGGAAGAGGCAGAGACCATGCGAAATGGCAGGTGGTTCTTGCACCACGGTACCGCATGGAAACTAAAATCACCGTCGATAAGAAACGCATGAACGAAGTCAAGTCATTTATCGAGGAACTCCCCAAGGGTCTCGTGGAGCTCAAAGGAGATAAACTGGAGTTATTGGATCCTACAAAGGCATCCCTCTTAGAATCATATATGGACAAGAACAATGCTGATTATATCACGATAACAAAGGATCCGACGAAACTGCTCTTTAGCTTTGAGACCGATGGGTCGATGAGTGCGAAAACCGCGTTACAAGAATCAGTAAACATTCTGACGAAGAAATACGAGGAATTCCGGAAGAACCTCAAAGACCTGTGATTCCGGTACATTACACCGAAAACTCTTTTATCTGTTTTTTCTTTTTGCTCTTCAAAAACATCTTGGGCCTGTGGGGTAGCTTGGTATCCTTGTGGCTTCGGGAGCCATCGACTTGCGTTCAAATCGCAACAGGCCCATTGCATCATTTTGAGTGAGACCCTGTGGTTTACTCACCATATCTATAAACTGGAAATACTCCTGGAGTTTAACCTCGAGGAATTACGAATCCCTTGTCTATTGTTTCCTGCATCTGTAAGTATCATCTCCCCCATCAGGAGTTGGACTATCATACCTTTAGTATCCAGTTCTGTCAGGTCACGCAATGAACAAGAGAAGCCAGATAAGGAGGCATAAGAAAGGCCAAAGCAGACTATAGAGAATTAATTCACGTTGGAGCATATGACTTCCCTGAGTAAGAAATAAAAACAGGTAAGTAAGGATGGCGATGACGAAATAGAGGAAGCTTACGATCCCACTGGAAGATACTTTTCCAAGATGGCTGATTTTATCTTTGAGTAATACATGTTGATTAGCCTGAACAGTCTGATACCCAACCATATTACTCAATGTACCAAGAACAAGAAGAACCACAGCCAGGATACTTACTCCAATTAGATGTTTCTTATCTATCTTGCTTTCCCCCTTTACAATTTTATATCTTATATCCCCTTCAAAAATATATTCTTAGAATCAGGTTTCAATTACTGATAACTTCCATGAAAGGATAAGTTATTATAAGAATA
>DATMWV010000215.1:0-4958 GCA_035562195.1 Thermoplasmatota archaeon | reverse complement strand
CACCGATTTTTGCTTCTTTGACCCCGGTTCTGATCATTTCTGCTGACTCATCCATTGCTTTCCGGTTGACCGGGTAGGGGACCCCGTCTTTTCCGCCGACCGTGAAGCTAAACCGCACGGGATCTTCCCATGATGGTTTCTCATTATAGATAAGATCTGAGATTAACGCAAGGGCACGGACGGTATTCGGACCCACTCCTTTCAATGCAAGGAGTTCTTCATAATTGGTCGGATGCACATCATAGATCTCCTTCATCTTCTGCCAGTTGATGGCCCGCGGCATCGCAAGATGCGGATACGAGTGATTTTTCAAGAAAGGAGAGATCCAATCATCCAATGTTCGTTGTTGATTATGTCGTGTGAGTGCCGCCCAATCCTGCTGTAAATGCGATGGATGATCATTTACCAGATCAACAGAGACGTTCTGAGTCATAATGCTTTGTTTCGCTGTCATATCTAACACATGTTCATGTCGATCATCACCAACGATTGCGTTGTGTGGTTCACAGACGAAACAGTCCACGTCCTCCGAGAGCCAATGATACCTTCGTGCATACTTTGTTTCGCTGTTCATCCCCTGCTGGATCACCGCCCATCTCTTGTTTTCAGACAAAATAAACACATGATGATAAAGGGTATGACCGTCTTGAATCGCACTGTTATCAACCTTTGCTGCCATCCGACTGCAATACTGGAATCGCTCAACAGTTGACGTTGAAAGATTGTATTTCTCACTAAACGTCTCGATTTCAGAAAGAGTGTTTCGAGATGCGTTTCCTTTCCCACCACATAAGACAATCCCAACATCTAAAGGGTTTATCGCCTCCTTTAAAGCACCGCAGGTGACCGTTGTCGTACCCGAAGAATGCCAATCATAACCAAGAACACAGGAGAGAGCTTGAAACCAGAAGGGATCAGATAGCCGTCGTAAAAATTCATCAGACCCATACTCGTAGAGAATCACCTCAGAGATTCCTTTTGAAAGCGCCACCATGCGTTTGAACAACCAGCGGGGTGCTTTTCCGCCATGCAGTGGAAGATTTGCGACACCTGTTTTCGGCATAGTCAATAGTAACTAGAGCACTCGTTGCTTTTAACCTTTTTACAGAGTTCAGTGAAACTATAGAGAAAAACTGAAACGGGAAATTATAAAAAAGAGAACATGCTTCTCCGACCATGGGTATCAGGGGATTTTACAAAAAAAACATTAACATGAGGAAATAACATGGAAACAAGAGATTTCACGACCTACATGAGGCAATTTAATGACCAACTGAAAAAATATTTTCCACCAAAGGATGCTTGGACACCTGCTGATGACGCCTTATACAAACCTGATGATCTGTTCCGCATTCCGTTAAAAGACGCCAACGAGATGCAGCTGAAATCCATTAAGCATACGTTTACCCACCAGTATACAAACAACAAGATCTATCAGAATTTTTGTAATGAAAGAAATTTCTCCCCAACCGATATAAAAACTCTTGATGATTTAGAAAAAATCCCACTCATTCCTCATACTTTCTTTAAAGATTATCCAGTTGGACGTGATTTTGCTACGTGGCTTGGCAACATTTTCACAGGAACACTCCCGCGCATTGTCATCACCCAAAAAAACCCTACCTATGATGAAGTGATAAACGCATTTAATCAAACAGGAATGACGGTAGCTTACAGTAGCGGAACAAGTGGCAGGCATACATTCATTCCACGTGATCAGCGGACGTTTCACATCTCTGAATATGCGGTAGCAAAATCAGTCATGAGCATGATTTATCCTTTGTGGGATCCAAAAATGTATGGGTATTTACTGATGCCAAATCCGAAAAAAACCAATGTGTACGCAGGAAAAGTCTGTACCATCTATTTCGATGCTATTCAGGACGTCCAAGTCGCAATTGACCGGGATATCACCACCGAACTGATTCAAATGACGATGACTGGCAAGAAAGGGATTAAAAGCACTGTGGTAAAATATTTCGTAAAACGTGAATCTGATAAGATGATCGATAGGATCATCAGCTGGTTGGAGTACCATGAAAAAACAAAGGAGAAAATAGCTCTCGTCGGTGCTCCGTTTATTCTTTCGGTTGTGATGAAAAAACTGGAAAAAGAAGGGAAAAGCTTCGATTTCGGGGAACGTGGGGGCGTCGCAACCGGCGGGGGATGGAAAGCGTACGAAAGCGTCCGCATTACTGTAGCAGACTTCCGCAAACAAGTTGAAAAAGTCCTAGGCATCCCTGAGAAATACTGTCTTGATATCTATGGGATGGTGGAAGGAAACGGCTGGTTGGTTCATTGCCCAGAAGGACACTATCTCCATTCACCTTACTCCTATTACAAATCGCTTGTCCTCGACAACGAGAACAGACCAATGGGGTACGGCGAATGGGGACGCTACGCATTCCTAGATGCTGCCGCGTATAGCTACCCCGGATTTATCACTTCAGGAGATAAGGTCCGAATGCTGGAACATTGTCCGGTTTGTGACCGCCCTGGCCCAGTGCTTGAACCAGAGATCAAACGAGCATCAGGAGCGGAAATCCGTGGGTGCGCTGAGGAAGTCAGACGGATGCTTTCGGCTGATCTCAGCAAGGACTAATAGCATGTTGACCCCATGGGAAATCAAACAAAAAGAAATGATTCCTACACGCCATATGCTCCAGATGAACATCGGGGGTGTTTTTTTCCTTTTCAAGGTGTTATTGTTGAATCTTGGCACATTTAAGATGTTAAAGAACCCTGAAACAAAAAATGTGTATGTCCGACCAGCACCCTCCTATATACTCCCACCGTATTCCTCTGAAATGAAGAGCCACATCTCCGAAGAAAAATACCTCAGACCAACATTGTTTTGTAACTGCCAAGCACCAGAGATTATCGCATTGGCACACCAACTGGGAGCGTACCAAAAAACAGACAGAGAGTATGCTGAGGCTGCCTTTGAATTTGCAAAAAGAAAAATAATCCTTGAACAAACCCCCCTGGACGATGTGACGAAGATTCTCCATCGCGGGACAGGGACCTGTTTACATAAAATTTCAGTATTTATCGCATTATGTCGTGCTGCTGGCCTCCCTGCTCGATACAAGTTTTTCGCCCTCACCCTCCTGGATGAATTCGTAGCACCATCTCTTGAGCATGCACCACTTATAAAACAGTGGTCTGATGCCATGGGGTATTTTTTACTCCATGGTGCAGGTGAAGTGTATCTCGATGGGAAATGGATCACCGCGGACGTAGGAGCAGAACCAACGCGTCAAGCATCAACCTGGATACCTATCACAAAACTAGGGGAAGACGGCGCAGGACTCTGGTTATTCCCGATCCCGGGGTCCACCATCATCAGGGAATCCATCCCTCTTGGGCTTGGGATTCCCTCAAGAATCCTGATGCACCATCTTGTACCGAACTCCGTTGTTGGACTTAATATCGGGATTTTGGAACAAATTGAGAAAGGCAAAAAAATCATAGAGGAAGCCGGTGGGGAAGCAGCCTATGACGCAGAAGCACGAAGCAGGCGCAAGCAGGCATCGATAAAAAATGAGCTGTTAAAAAAACATGATAGTATCGTCTTTGAGGGTGATTAAACGAAAAAAACCGTTCGCCACTATCTGAGCTATCTGAAATATTTTGGTCCGGGAGCGGTCGTCGCCTGTATGACGATCGGTGCAGGAGATATCGTCCTCGCACCTCGGATTGGCGCCTGGGCAGTCCCCTTGTACTCTGCCCTGTGGATTATTACGTTTGCGATGATTACGAAAGGATTGACTGCCTATTTAGCAACACGGTATTCGTTATTATCCGGGGAGCATATCATGACTTTGTTTTCTCGGGTGCGGCCGTATGGATGGGTGAATATCTTTTCGCTCGTCACCGGGTTTTTGTTGCTCCCGTTTCTGATTGCCACGTTTCTGACGATTCTTGGAAACGTCATCACGGTGTTTACCGGGGTGGGGGATTTTATTATCTGGGGGGTGAGCCTTGGTCTCGCGATCGCGTTTTTTGGATTTATCAGTTCGTATAAAATTATTGAGAAAATTCAACTCGTGTTTGTCATATTTCTTTCGTTTGGTGCAATCATCGCGGTGGCTGTGGTGCAACCGGATTGGTTCTCTATACTCAAGGCTCTATTTACTCCGCAGGTCCCCTCGGTTGCACCCTGGGTGACTGCGGAGGACATCATTGCATTTCCTGTCATGTTTCAACTCGCTGCAATCTATGGTACGATGCATGGTACCTATGCAGATTTCACTGCGTATATCTCCTGGTGGCGTTTACGTGTTCATGAAAAAAAAGTCGCGTTAAAATCAGAATTCATGACCGGGGTCAAGCTTGACTTATTCATTTCTTTTGTGATTGTCGCGATTTTTATGGTCGCGTTTCTTGCGGCAGGTGTTGTTATTCTTGGGCAAAACCATTTGGTGCCAAACGGCGTTGACCTTATTTCAACGCAACAGAGCATCTATGCAGTGATCAGCCCATTTGTCGGTAATTACCTTTATCCAATCGCGATGGTCGGGGTCATCGCTGGGTCGATTTATGCAGGGATGGATGCCCTCCCCCGAATGATTAAAGCCTGGATTGACCCTCTTAGTAACCGTGCTAAAAAAGTAAGTTTCAAGAGATTTCAAGGTTATATCGTCCTCTACCTCCTGGTTACGAGTGTCCCGCTCATGTTTATTCAAAAACCGATTATTCTCATGACTATTTATCTTCTTCTGACCGGTGTGTTTGGGGTGTGGCTGCTTGGATGGGGTGCCCTCTGGGCCAACCAGAAGCAACTCCCAAAGGAACAACAGCTGGGAAAAGCGAAATTCACTCTCTTTGTTATCAGTAACATCGCAGTAACAGTGTTCATAGTGCTGATTTTTGTGCTGTGATAAAAGATCCTTTTTTTAATAATTCTGTTGAAGTAGTCCTGGTGTTCAAATCCCTTCCCCTGCACTAAATTATAT
>DATMWV010000214.1:0-3383 GCA_035562195.1 Thermoplasmatota archaeon | reverse complement strand
TGTGTCGAACGGTACATGTTTGATGATTTATCTGATAGGAAAAAAAACCTTGATTCGTTGGCTATCATGGCAGAAAGCTTTGTCACCACCGTGATTGCATTTCCCTTGTTTCTTGTCATTATCCTGTCGGTGATGGGGCTTACCAGTGGTGGTATTTCCTTTGATTTCCTCTACATCATCTCGCTGTTCATACTGCCTATGGCATATGGGGGTTTTTATGTCATGATGAAATCAGGGATGGGTGAAGAAGTATAAAGAAAATAAGAGTTGTCAAACAATACAACATCAATAGAAGATATGGGAAAGATAAACTCATTGATATCCTCATTGGTGTTTCGATTCTCCTTACCGCTTTTTTCTTCGTCTTTGGGTTTTTTGCTTTCATACGTCATCCTATCATCAATGTCAGTTTTCTTCAACCTATTGATTATCTTGTCTTTGGGGTTCTGAGTTGTATCGGACCAATTGGTTTTTATAACTCGATAAAACAAAAACAAAAACGTGAAATCATGGACAAACTCCCTGATTTCCTTCTGGACATCGCGAACTCATCAGCATCAGGGATGAACATCTATGACTCCATGCGGTCCGCCTCCGAAGGAGATTATGGTCGGTTGACCGATGAGCTTAAAATGATGGTGGCACAGTTATCATGGGGTATTTCTATCGATGAGGCGTTAACAAATTTCGGACAGCGAATCAATAATAATGAAGTAAAACGCCTGGCGATAACCATCAATAAAGCCTTAGAAATCGGTGGGAACACCGCTTCTGTCTTTAACGCAGCAGCAAAGGAACTTGACCAGATCAGACGTGTCGAACAACAACGACGCACCGAGATGTCTATGTATAGTATCGTGATTTTCATTAGTTTTTTTGTGTTCCTTGCAGTAATCCTTGTCATCAACGGGACTATCTTCCAGGCAATTTACGATCTACAAGGGAAAATGGCCGGGAAATCCATCGGGAACATCAGAATAGCAAATATTGACCCTATGGAGGTAAAAACCATGTTTTTTACGTTTGTCTTTGTCCAAAGCCTTGGTGGTGGACTGCTTGGGGGTTTTATGATGGAAGGGCGTATCTCTGCAGGGATCCGTCAGGCGTTCATCCTGGTTCTTATCTCGTTTATCACCTTTAAGGTGCTCTTCTAAATTGTCAAACAAGCCATAATAGCACGATACCATTATATACGCAGGACTAACAGAGATGTACCTGTGGTTTGGAGAGATGAAGAAAGTGCGATTCTCTAATATTACCTATGCAGCATCAGAAGTCATTGGTGCGATTATGCTTGTTCTGATCGCAATTGGAGCGTTTGGTGTCATTTATTATCAGTTTTTCCCAGTTCCGCTCCCATCACCAGATCCCCATGTGAATCTTGCAGGGTACGTCACTGATGATGGAAGAGTGGTTCTTCAGCATGTTGGTGGTGAGGAGCTTGACACCTATAACATACGTGTAGAGCAATCCGATGGGCCTCACATCTACCGCTTCGAAAATGATCCTTGGGTGATGGGGCAATGTTATTACCTGCCTATCAATGAAGCTCTTTTTAGCGAAGAAAAGCAAGTGAAAGTCAGTGTCTATACTATTCTTGCAGATGGGAGTACAAAAATGATCTTCGATGGTATTATCACTCCTCGAGATCATCCCCCTGGTCCTGGCACATCCCCTGTCTTGGACCCGATGTTGGTTACGACATTACGAACAAATACCATTGACGAAGATCTCATTTGTTATAATTATACGATACAGCCGAACCTGAATCCAAAAACCTTCATTTATCATTGGATGGTTGCTTCCACTGGTCCGTATTCATCGTTCACCCGTATTCTTCTGCCGTTTGACAGTCAGAATGTATTCCAGACCAAAGATTACTCTGGAAATAACTATAACGGAACTATTAACGGATCGACGTGGACAACGCAAGGCAAGCTAGGTGGTGCATATCTCTTTGGTGGTGATGATTTTATTTCAATTCCTTATTGTTTTGAAAATAATTACGTTGACAAGGTCACGGTCGAAGCATGGATAAAAACAAGTCAAAGCTCAGGGACTATTCTGTCATATAATCGAAATAAATACTGTGAGCTGGCAGTAACAAATGGTCATGTGAAATGGAGTACAAACTCAAGTGATGGGGCGACTGATCTGACTGGAGCAGCGGTTGTCAATGATAACGCTTGGCATCTTATCGCTGTAACCTATGATGCTACTTTAGGTGATTGCGCTATTTATGTCGATGGGAGATTAGATACCTATCAGCATACCCATGCGGTAGGAAAACTCCTTGGTTCAGGGGATACTCCTGTTGGTGCGGTGGGAAAAGGAACAGGTGTTGCTGGGAGACAAACCATTTTCTCCACGAGCTTCGAGACACAGGATGAAAAAAACCAATGGACTGAACACAATGCAACGGCAGGACAGCAGCAGAATTGGACGAACCTCCGATATGACACGTTTGAAACAGGCTGGGGGAATTATGTCCCTGGAAGCAATGGCTCCTCCGCTGACTGTTATCGATCCAGTGCCTATAAACATGAGGGGGCAAGCTCAGCATGTATACGAGACAACAGCGGTACAGCTTCAGCCATCACCCTTAACACCATTGATATTGATACCCCGGCGTACAAATCCATAAAAGTTGATTTTTGGTGGATGTGGCGCGGCAATGGCTGGGCTAGTGGGGAAGACTGGTGGCTCCTCTACTATAATGGGACTGCATGGGTCACTATCATTGATACGAACTACCCGAGCATCTACACAAAGGGTGTCTGGTACCATACCATAGTGTACATTAATGAGAGCAATTATCGATTTCCAACTAACATGAGGCTTCGCTTCCAATGTGACGCAAGCTACGATGATGATCTTGTCTATCTTGATCAAATCTATGTGAATGCATCAAGCTACTCAAGAATAGAATGTGATTTTGGTTTACTTCCTTCTACTGCATTAACACCACATACGGGATCATATTCTATCGGGGGATCTGGTGACTTTGACCCAGAATTCGCTGCGTTTAACAGAACACGGATAGACATCTCTGGTTACACCAGTATACAGATTTCAGTATGGTATAGCTATAAGAACACAAATAACAATGATTTCCTGGGGCTTTATTATCGCGATGGGAATCAATGGAAACCGATTTTTGAAATAACAAATCCTCTCATGCCTGGTGGTCAGAGAACATGGGCACAGATACTATTTTCTTTGCCATCATCGATAAGCGTCCTTGACTTGCAGTTCAAATGGCGTACTTCTGCAGCAAACAAGTACATGGCGATCGACGACCTGGAGATAACCGGGATTCACCTTGCCGGGGAAGTGAATTTCACAGGAACGATTGATGAAATAAAAATCTATCCACGTGTGCT
>DATMWV010000213.1:0-2876 GCA_035562195.1 Thermoplasmatota archaeon | reverse complement strand
GCTGTAAAGGGTTTAATCAAAGATCATGCCCATGCCGGTAGCGGCAGAGTCCTCTTGTTCTTTGATTTTATCTTCGATTTTTTTTGCTTTTTTTTCTGGGAGTTTTTTCATCCCAAGTTCCTTGGCAAGCTCTTCCGCACGCTTCAGTCCTTCGACACTTCCCTCAACTTTTAAAAACGATACCGATCCTTTAACATCCAAGGAATTTGCATCACGTATCACGATGCTTTGTCTGTTGACAATTTCATCTTGAAGCATGGTTTGGATTTTTCCTGCTTCTGCTGATTTCACTTCAAAGATCACATAGGCCATGTACAGTCACCCTGCTTTTGCGGATATAATTATTCTATATAAATCTAATCCTGCATTACCATCGTTCCGTTTTCATCGATTTCCTTCCGTCGTATCCTTGATGAGCTAATTGGTGTTCCATCCTCGGAGAGCACAAAGGGAATCACGATGATCTGCAGGGGTGGTTTTCCAAGAGAGGTTCGCTTCCGGTTGATTTCTTCAGCGATCGGTTCTGTCTCCGGGGAGACCACGATGGCATCAAAATCACCTTCTAACGTAGGACCAAATTTATCGAAGAGAGGTTGAATAGTAGTCTTTTGAAGAAGATTCTCCTTAGCCAAGAACTGCATTATCGATTGTTTCCTCTTCTCAAATGAAGCGAGTTTTCCTTTCTTATTTATCATTGTTTGTGATGTCACACCAATAAAGACAGTACCTTGTGCTCCTGCGATTTGAAACGCTTTTCTCAGAAGTTCCTTATGTCCTTTATGCAAAGGATGAAACGTCCCGCCAAGACATACCTTCATACAAATAACAATACTATGAGCATCTTTAAATGTATGTGGTTGGAAAACTATTTAATTCTGTGACATGATGCATCTTTGACTAAAAAGGATGGGATTATGGGTACAAAACGTTCGATTTTTCTTGTGGTAAGCCTCGGTTTTTTATTATTGAACGGTCTTTCGATATTGTATCTTACAGAACACGCGAACGCAACGGTTCGGGAAATCTACGTTGATGATAGTTTCTCACTTGATCGAGATGGGTCCGCGGAACATCCGTTTCGGACAATCACTGAGGCGATTAATCTAGCAAATGATGGTGATACCGTGTATGTTTTCAGTGGGACGTACAATGAAAGCTTGGTGATCAATAAACGTATTTCTCTTATCGGCGGAATCGACGATAAACCAAGTAATATCTCTCGTGGAGCAGAACACAAATATCTTATCGAGATCACTGCTGATTTCGTAACAGTAGAAAACTTTGTTATAAGAGACCCGGAACGTTTAATCTCCTCCCAATATGGTGCACTTATCCATGTGACATCAAATAATGTCGTATTACAACAGAACAATATTTCACAATGTGACCTTTGGGGAATTTATCTTGATTCCTCAGATGACAATATGATTAGTGGCAATATAATCAATGATACCAAAGGAGTGTTTGCTTCCTCCTCAAATAATAATGTGTTTTCAAATAATAACATCTCCAATTCAAGTGACGCAGGGATGAATCTTCGTTCATCAATGAGAAATATTCTCTATGATAACTATCTTACCTTGAACATCTATGGAATTTACTTAAAAGATTGTTCGAATACGAATATCACCCAGAACACGTTTACGAAAAATGTTTTTCATGGTATCTATTTGACTGGAGGCTCAACTGATATTGTTCGAGAAAATTATTTTGAAAATAACACGGCGAGTGGTTTCACCCTTGATTCATCTGATTGCATCGTAACAGAAAATATATTTAATTATGGTCAAGTTGGATTGATTCTGCAAAGAACAGGATGCCAGATTAGTAATAATTCGTTCCAAAACATAAGTTCGACAGCCCTAACTGCTACTCAGTCGAGTAGTAATAATATCCTCTATCTGAATCATTTTATTGACAATAATATCAATGCTCGGGAACAAGGGAGTAATCAATGGGATAATGGGACTGTTGGGAATTATTGGGATGATTATAACTACGTTGATAGGGATCATGATGGTTTTGGTGATAGAGCTTATTCAATTTCGTCTGGTGGTCGTGACCATTATCCTCTTGGTAAGTTCTTACAACCGCCTCAAAAACCTTCGAATCCTTCGCCTGCAGATGATCAAGAGAATGTTGGATTATCAGTAACGCTATGGGTGACGGTTATAGATCCTGATAGTAACATACTCTCAGAAGTCTCCTTCTATAACGCAGTCAATAACCTGCGCGTAGGGTATGTTCGTAATGTGGTAAACGGGAAGAATGCCTCCTGTAGTTTTACCTTGCCGTTTGATACGACGTATGCTTGGTATGTCACCGCGAATGATAGCTTGCAGCAAAACCAGTCCGACATTTGGTTTTTTACGACAAAACAGCGTCCTCCTGAGAATCAAAAACCGGTAGCCAATCCCGGGGGACCTTATGTAACAAAACTGAATCAGACCGTCTCCTTTAATGGGTCACAAAGCATCGATCCTGATGGAACCATCATCTTTTATCGATGGAATTTCGGTGATGGCAGCAGCCAAATTCTTGATATTTCACCGGATCATACCTACGAGGACCCTGGTGTTTATACCGTGACGTTAACAGTCGTCGATGATGATGGACGCAGTAGTATGGCAAATACGACCGCGACCATCCAAGGTGTCATTTTCATAAATAATCCCCCTGTTGCGACCTGTATTGCTCCCTCTACTGTTTCCATGGGCCAAGAGGTAAGTTTTGATGCGTCGTTGAGCAATGATACTGATGGGACAATTGTAGGGTATCGTTGGGATTTTAACGGTGATGGGACCTATGATACAGACTGGGTAACCACCCCTGTTATTGCCACGACGTTTTCTTCTACCGGTTCCTATGTAGTAACG
>DATMWV010000212.1:0-8141 GCA_035562195.1 Thermoplasmatota archaeon | reverse complement strand
GTTCTCCTTGACTCTCATTTCTGCTTCGGATGGAGAAAAGATTTAAAACAACCAGGAAATACCACTCCTCGATATCTATGACACATGAGATACGAGATGGATTGAAATACACCAAGACACACGAATGGGTAAAACTCGCAGGCACCAAAGCAAAAATAGGCATCACCGACCATGCGCAACACGAACTGACTGACATCGTCTTCGTCGAGTTACCAACCGTGGGAAAAGAAATCAAGAAAGGAGACGAGCTCTGCGTCGTCGAATCAGTCAAATCAGTCTCTGAAGTCTATGCACCAGTCAGCGGAAAGATCATCGCGGTCAACTCAAAACTCGATGATTCACCAGAAACCATCAACAGCAGCCCCTATGATGACGGCTGGCTTGTCGAAATAGAAATAAAAGACAAAGCAGAAGTCAACACCTTACTGGATGCAGCAGAATATAAGAAAGCATAATATTTCTTACCAGAGATTTCCTCGAAAAAAACCTTATTCATTTTTTTTATACCAATCGATGTCATTATTTGTAACATTTTGAATGTACAACAGGAGAAGTGTTACAGCAGGAAATATATTTAAATAGATGAAATATAGACAAAGGAGAGAAGTGGTGGTGTTGGGATGAAAGATGACCCGATTGCACATGTACTTGACGATTTAATGCGACTGGATGATATTTACGCCTGCATCGTCGCACGACGGAACATGATCAGTGTGATGCCATCCAGTGAAGAATTTAAACCAGAGGTAAACGAGATCTGGGATGTCATTAAACGTGCAATGGATGATGTGTTTTCAGTAATCGGACAGTATTCGAGTGCTGGTCTAAGTGAAATGGAGTTCCGTTTGCAGAACTATGAAGTCCTGTTTTTCGTGTTCCCTGACACAGAAAATGCATTAGTAACGATCGTTCCAGCCTTAGCAAATAAGGGGTTGCTTGAGGTTGAAATAGAAAATGCACGCAGGGAAATCCTCAAGATAATGGACAATCCGACACCAAAAACAAATTCACAGAAAAAAGATGATGAGGTGTACGTCACCGCATAAAAAAATAAAAAAGGATTGTGAGAAATAATAAAATGAAATCAAACATAGAAACAGCCATAGGAATGACCAGAAAATGGGACGCCCGAGAGGCTGGACGAGAAGTCGCAGAGACCGCGATAAAAAACTTGACTCGCCCCCCAGATTTCTTCCTTCTCTTCTCTACGATCCATTATGAGAAATACGGTGGTTTTCAGGAGTTTCTTGATGGTGTTTGGGACGTCCTTCCAACAGAAACACCCCTTGTGGGTGGTACTGTCACTGGTTTTATGAATAATTACGGTTGTTTTTCAAGAGGGGCCAGTGCTCTAGCTGTTTCCAGCCCTTCCATGGATGTCGCTGTAGGCGTCGGGAAAAACACGAAACGAAACCCGCATCGAGCTGCAAGACAATGTGCAGACATGATTCAAAACAGGTTGAAAGAATCACCGTATAAAAATAAATTTTTGCTCAATTTCATCTCAGGGCCAGTTATGCCAAGCATCCCTGGAGTGGGGCAAAAAAAATACATCCGATCCGGTTTTGTCAGCAAATTTGCTCTGCAGGCTCTTGGGCTGTCACAAACATTAGTGCAGAAAGGGCTTGGCAGAGAAGATGAGATTTTTGAAAAAACGGTCCAACAATTACCAGACTATCAGATGATTCTTGGAACCTCGATGGATGATTACAAAGGAATGAACAATTATCAATTTTTTAATGATAAAATCCTTACAAATGCAGTGGTGAACCTCGGGGTTGCAACTGATCTTGACATGGGGGTTTATACCACACATGGTATGAAACCTACCGATCTTCATTTCACTATTACGAAACTCGGTGCCGGTAATCATGCGATTTGTGAAATTAACAATAAACCCGCGGTTCCAGAGCTTCTCCGACTCTTACAATGGCCGGACGGATTTCTCACCGAAGAAACAATGAGCCATACCATTCTCTATTATCCCATATCATTAAGACGGCATGGAAGAGAAGTCCCTATTGTTATGCCGGTTATTATGAAGGATTCTATAGTTGTGCCATGTATTATCGACGACGGGGAAGTATCGATTCTCACGGTCAGTGGAAAGGATTTAATCAATGCAGTAAAAGAAAATTTACAATTTTTTGATGAGATTCAACCAGAGTTTGGGTTGTTTTCAGCATGTATGACGATTCTACAAACTCTAGGTCATAAGACGAATATTATTCAAGAAGAACTCCATAATTATTTCAAAGATAAATCATTTTTACTGTTTTATAGTGCTGGCGAAGGAACGTATTCTAAAGAGAAAGATATCACCTATGCAAATATGTCAATCAATACTGCTATTTTTGGTCATGATATAACAAAAGAAAAAATATAGAAGATACTCACCCTGAATACAATCACTATTCTAAAGAATTCAAAAATAATACCAGTTCTATTGTACAATCATTTATTTTGTATAATCTTGGCTAGCGAATCAATAATTTTCGTCTTGTCACCATACACATATTTTGCAACACTAGTAAATTTTTTGATATATCTGCCAAGATAATGATTTTGTAAAGTTTGATTATACATTTTGAATGAGAAATCATCACGGCGGACCGCATCAACTATTGTTGTTGCTGCTACTTCGCCATACGCTAATGATAGATGAATGCCGCCTCCAAGTAATGGTTCAATACCTGCTGCATCACCGACTAACAAAATATTCGATCGAGAAAGCGGGGCATCATCTAAAAAATACGTGACAGGATGACTCGACCATACTTTTGATGTGTAATTGTTATGACGCATTTGTAATTCGTTTGAAAAAATCTTTTTCAAATCACAGCGAGATGCATCAGGATAGATCCTTGTATCGCAGATGCCATGATTCATAAAAGGTGCATTGTCCAGCAGGCATGGAAAATGCCATACATATCCCTGCAAACCTTCATTGACTGGAGTAAAATCCATCAACGCGGTATGAGTAGCAAACTCAGGGTCATATTTTACATGAGCCGGAGAAAATATTTCAAGTGTAGCAGCAAAGCGAGGGGTCAGAGGTGGTTTCATTTTTCTTCGTACCATACTAAGAGCCCCGTCTGCACCTATCACTATTTTCACTTTATATGTACCTCTATTCGTCTTAACCATCACTCCATCGTCACTATACTCGATGTCGATACATGCTTCATTTTCGTGCAAATGAAGTCCTCGTTCTTTTGCGATTTGTGCCAAAAAATGATCAAATTCAACACGACGGACAACTCGAAAGAAATCCTCCTCCTGATACGTAAAAACATCTTTTTCAAAACGAATTCCAATAGTATCAACTGATACAAAAGGAACTTTTAGTTCTATCCCTAAATCAGAGAATATCCGTTTTGTCATCCACTTATGTAAAGCACCACCACACAATTTATCACGCGGATATTTTTCTTTTTCAATTAACACAGCTTTAGAAGCTAACAAAGGATCATACTTATGCAAATGCAACCAGGTTGAAATTCCAGCAGGACCTCCCCCAACGATTATGATATCGTAATCACAATTCAAATCTTGTTTTGATTTCTTTGTTTTCATGCCATATTCCCTTTAGTTCCGATTTACTCTTTTACCATAATTCGTTAATTCTTTCAAAATAAACCCATATTTCTCAGCCCATTGTTCTGTTGTTCGTAGATGATATAAATCGATTGATCCGACATGATTTTTTCGTTCATTTTCCATTGCTTGCATAATGACTTCAGCGATACAAGCAAAATTCTTCCCTGGTGGCATCCCAGGGATAACAATTTGAACCGGAAAATCAACGTATCCTCCATCGATACGATGAATATCAGGACGTTGTTGACAGACTTCATAGGAAAGATTTGGTGGTTGAGAAACATCAACAATAATCGTATCTTTCGCAAGATGCCCTGGTTGTAACAATGCATCAGGATGGCTGGTTGCTGTCACGATAACATCTGCTTCTTTCGTTTTGAGTTCAACCGTGGTTTCAAAATCGCCGTTAATGTTTTTCTCAAGGTCTTTGAATTTCTCTTTCCTCCGTCCGATGAGAATAGCATGTTGAAATTGTGGGACAAGTATTTTCGATACTGCCTCGCCGATAACGCCATATGCCCCGACAATAGCAATGACTTGGTCAGAGGGTTTCTTATCAAAGAAATATAATGCCTTTAACACCACTTGACAGGTTACTGCCGCTGTATAACTATCACCGTGATTGACATATCCTTTGTATTCCTTCTGTTTTGCGACCCACACGCCCCCATCGGTGACTGATGTCGTAAGGGCACCGAGTTGAATAATGTCGACACTAAATTCATTTTGGAGAAAAACCGCAGCATCAAGAATATGCTTTCGAACCAATTCCCGTGGAAGTTCCATCATCTGTCGTGCCGTCAAGGTTAAACCAGTGATGTATCCCTTGGTCCCATAGACATCTAATTCTGGAGAAACAACTAAATTTCCATGAATCCAAGATTCTGGGAACTGCTCGATATTCTTTTCATTAAGAAGATGCCCTATTGTTGCAAATTTCATTGGCTAGATACCTCAGCATTCGTACCAATGTATAAAGGAATAGGAGTCAATTAAACTTTCCACCGACCACGAAAAAAACCTCATCCTCTGTTCTTATTCATACAGAATCGTATCGGAAGGCTCAAACAAACGGACTGCAGGATAGGCTTTTGCTTCTAAAAGCTGACCGGGTCGATACACCACCTTGACATGACTAATATACCGAACGAGAGACCCAGAAAAAATATCTTCGAGATGCTGGGAGATAGAAATAAACGGTTTCATTATTCCACCAGAAAAATCATCAGGGTGTTCCACACCAGGATACTGCAGCAGCGCATCACGTTTCTGTGGTAAACACATATGTTTTTTCACCAGATATTCAAAGAGATCCTCCCAACGAGTCTCCTCATGATAGCGATTCTCCTCAAAGGAACATTCAAGTCCGATCCGAGGCCCAATACCATTCGTGGTCACATCGTAACTAAGGACGAAGCGATCCGCTCTCCGCTCGAGATCTGCAATAAGTGTTCGAAAGTTGTTCTCCTCATCTGACCAGCCAAGAGCATTCAAATACGGAATAATGCTGCGTGGATGAATCTTATTGATATACAGCCGAACATCGTTTGTAGAACGTGACAGCATCGTTCCTACCTGGAACAGCGATGCTCCCTGCGGTATCTTCTCAATGCAATTCAGAATTTGACGTTTCACGCCCTTAGATACCGGTTGTCCTCTGAGAAGCGGTAATGCATCGTTCACCAACCAGGCATATTGAGTCATGAGATCCTGAGATGCGTCTTCTGATCTCTTCTCAGGCCCAAAAAACACACTTGGAACAGACACATCGGATTTTGTCTCAGGCATATCAAATTCCAACCAGAAACATTTCACCTTATTTTTCAGAGTTGAGTCTTTCTGGGTCCATGCTTCTGAAAACAAAGCAATCTGCTTCCACTCCGGTTGTTGTGTAAATGACACAGGGAGATTTCCCTGTTTTAATACATTTTCAAAAACTATCCGATCGTCTCCAGCACCAGAGACTGCAAACGCCCAATCCGCACGCGGTCGACTATCCCCTAAATGGATCTCAAAACCTAAAAAACTTGTCAGATTCCCTGGAAAATTTTTTGCAACAGACAGAATGTCTTTAAATTTTTCAGGAGAAATAAGCGACGAGACGAACGGCTCAGCTTTGCAGAGGTAATTGCTGGCAAGGATACTTTTTACAGGGAGATGCTTCTGCATCCTTGTGTGATCTTCTTGATACAGTTGATATTGAGGGGTAATCAATTTTTTTTCTAATTCAATTTCTCGCGCTGTGCCAGCGTTTTCAAATGACGTTGAATAATTGATGTACCTATTCAAAGCGATAATCTCTCCTTATTGATTTTATAGTAGCCTTCGTATAAAGCTGTTTTTCGCAGCTACATACGCAGGTGGGGTTGTAGGGATACGGTGTCTATTCGAATCATTATTAATTCACATCATATGATGATGTATTCGGACATCCAAAGAGACGGACTCCAGGATAGGCCTTCGCAGAAAGACCATGACCTGGCTCATAGACAAGTTTAATATGACTGATATAGCGGACGAGGGCACTGGAACAATCATTGTTTTCAAATTTCACTATCGGTCTGTACATCGCTGTATCAAATTTCTTCTTTGTATCTTCTTGATCGACTCCGATAAAGTCTAACAATGCATCCTTTTTTTCTGGAAGGCAAAGTCCTTTTTTGATGAGGTAGTTGAAGAACGATTGCCATCGTGTCTCAAGATGATACTTATCTGGGGCAAAGGAACATTCAAGTCCGATTTTTTGATCGATGCCGTTTTCGGTGACCGTGATATGAAGAACAACCCGTGTCACATTTTGCTTTAGTTCTTCAAGAAGAACTGGTAATTGTTCGTTTTCTTCAGACCAGCCTAATTTCGTAAGATACGGAATTATCTGATCAGGTTGAATTTTAGCGATAATTAAACGGACACCTGATGTCGGACGAGATAACATGACCCCTGCGTCCATGACGAGTGCGTCTTTGGGTAACTGCTGGATTGTCCTGAAGAGGTTCTGTTCGATTTTTTCAGGAAGTTCCTTCCCAGCTACCAGCGGTAATGCATTTTTCGTTAACCAGCTGATTTTTTTTGTATCTTCTTCAGCGGTAATACGTAGCGGAATGGTGTGAAGAAAGATGCAGGGGATTGGTGTCTCTGATGAATTCTCCACCATATCAAATTCAAACCACATCCCAAGAACATTCTGGTAAAGAAAGGAATCTGGATCCGCCCATTCTAGAACGAACCGACATACGTTTTGCCATTCCGGTATCTTCATGAATTTTTCAGGGAATGTTTTTTTCCGTATGAGATTTGCCAAGGCGTCCCGCTCCTCTCTTAATGAAGAGACCGCAAAGAGATAATCTGCTTGTGCCTTGGTGGAGGTGAGGCGGGATTCAAAACCAAAAAAACTCGTAATCGAAGCCTTAAAAACGGATGCAAGCCTCTGCATTTCTCTGATGTTTCTAGAGGAGATTAATGTCTCAGGGATGGAAGATTCAATTGAGGATAAGAGTTCAGCAGTCTTCAAATCTCCTAGCGAATGTCTATGAAGGTTCACTGACTCAATGATAAATCTACTTCGATTTTTGAACTCTGTTAGTTCTCCATACGAAGCTGGTGTAAGACCAGAGTCAAAACCGTATTCCCATATTCTGTTCATTCTTTTCTAACCCCACTAGAAGGAACCCTCCTGGAAAACATAAAGCCCTCCTCCTAGAAAATCCTACAAAATTCCAAAAACAGCATGTTTTGTTTACTTTTGAAGGAAAAACAGGGGAAAAACAAATTTTTTAAAAAAGCTTCTTTATACGTTCAACAAATTGTTTTGCTGATTTTAATACCGAATCTGCTTCTTCTTCGGTTGTATGATGATAAAGAGTGTACTGGTCTTGATGACGGACATCACGAATCCGGTCTAACAAAACTACCCATTCTTCCTCTAATGAGTTTTCATCCACATATTTCTCCAGGTATCGGGCGATACAGTAATGGCTCTTTTCCCTGACGCCATCCCTAAATAACACTGCTCGTGAAGCATGAAACATAGCCATATACGCAGAGGCGATGCATGAGTCATAGGCATCAACTGTTATATTTTTCTCTGCCTCACCGATCCACTGATCTGCCTTTCTAATACTTTCCATGCCCTTTTCTTTTGATGGTTGCACCTTTGTCAACAAACCACGTTTAAAGCAGTCATCATATCCTGTCATAGTAATTCACCCCACAATAATAGAGAACTATTGTATAATGATGAAAAGAACGGTTCATCTTTTTTGATCTGTTCAAATTTTTGTGGAGTTAAAACCAAGAGTTGTACATCTGCATGAGTCATCTGTCTTAATATTTTTACTAGGTCAGCAAGTTCTTTTTCATCTGGATAAGAATCAACTTTTATCCATATATCAAGATCGCTATTCACTGTATTTGTGCCATGAGCCCAACTACCATACAATCCAATTCCTTTAATAAATGATTTTTTCTTAATCTTAGGGATATCAATTCTATTGACATTCAAAAATATTTTGATGACTCGTGTCAATACATGATTCGTTGGA
>DATMWV010000211.1:0-3034 GCA_035562195.1 Thermoplasmatota archaeon | reverse complement strand
TATCTATGATTTTCTTCTGCCATTGTTTGTGTATCTGTATACACGGAAGATCCTTCTTTCGCGTCCCGCCGCTTTTCATCCGTCAAACATCCCAGGAGACCATCCGGATCTTCGAAATATCAATACACGAAAATCATTTTTTGTTTCAGTAGCTGTTGGCTTTTTTGTTTCGATACCGGGGATCATTTTTCTTCTTATCCCTTTTGTTGCTCCCTTTGATGCTTCAAACGATATACTTCATTTTATCATAAGCAACCAGGGATTGAACCTCTTTTTCCCCGTGACATTATTTTTCATCTGGGGAGCAGCAGCCGCTATTTCTCTGTACTGCATCGGTGTCTACCGTCCGTACAAAAAAGTACGTGATGAAATCAAACAGATGGAAAAAGAATTCAGCGATGCATTATACATCCTAGGTAAACGAATCTCAGAGGAGAAATCCCCTGAAGAAAGTTTTGCGTATGCAGCGCAGACCATGCAAGGGACCAGGATTGCTGAGGTGTTCTCTCAGACGAGCTATAATCTGACTGCCCGCCATACGAGCTTTTATGATGCGCTCTACAGCAATGAATACGGGTCGTTACAACATGTCTACTCGGACCGCATCAGAGCGATTCTGCGGTTGTTCGTAGAAGGCACCAAAAAAAGCCAACGAGCAGTCAGCGCGTCACTTATCCGTATCGCTGATCATCTCAAACAATTACAGGAGGTAGAGAAAAAAATAACAGACATGCTTTATGAGTTGACCTCGACATTGCGATCGACAGTGTCTGTCTTTGCTCCCTTGATCGCAGGAGTCACCCTCGCGATTACAACGTTGATCTCAACGATTCTTCTATCCATACAGGAGAAACAAACACCTGAGACTATCACTGGTATCCCTGCGACGTTCTCTGCTGCGGCAGGCTCGTTTATGACGGAAAATATCAAACCAGAATATTTCGTTTTAGTCATCGGAGTCTATCTCATTGAGCTCGTAATCCTTCTCACACGATTCACCAATGGGCTTAATGAAGGCGATGATACAGCGACCTTCATGTATAGCCTTGGAAAAACCATGCCACTGTCGATGACTGTCTTTTCAATAACCGTGATACTTGGTCAATACTTCTTTTCACAACTTGTGCCTATGGCATAACACCAATGAGAGTATCAAAGAAGAAGGAGTGTTCCATTTTTCTTATTTCACATTTCTTTCTTTTTTAGGGAAAGTCATAGGGATATGTACATGAACATGTAGATGAAGACATACCAGGTACAGTACATAAGAAAATTATTTATTAACAGAACTATCGATGGCTTATAGGAAGGTGGATTGGGATGCAAGTTGAGGGAACGATAGCCTCATTGCTTGAATTTAAACGCCCGCTAGCGGTTCGAGCCTTGAGACGAAGTAATGTACGGAAAAAAATAGCGGAGTATCTTTTTGAAATCAGCCCTAATTATAGTTATACAGCTGAGATAGCGTATCATGTGCGGACAACGCCTTCAAACGTGATCGGGGCGATCCGAGGGATGGAAGAACGATACAAGGAAGATGAATCATTGTTGAATCTTGATATCGTTGAAGAAAAAAACTGCGGGAATAATGTTCGTTTATACGGGATTACGGATTTTGGCAAAGAAATGATCAAATCTGTGAAGGACAAGGAATAGGTGAAAAAAAATGTCCATGGGATCATATCTCTCATCGTTCCATAACGATTGTTTGTTAATGGACGAAGAGTTTTTCTCAACTGAGAAGAAAAAAGAAAACGAGTAAGGCTTCAAGAAATCGTCTCAGAAGAACCAGAGGCGGTGAGAAGTTCTTGTAAGAATGCATTGTACTGCTCAGGTTCGACATTCAGGAGTTTTTTCGCATACTGTTGTAAGAATTCACCATAATCAATTTCTTCTTTGGAATACTTCCATTTTTCTTCGGCACCCTTTCCAAGAGAAAGTAAAAAAGCATACGCGATTGATTTTGCCTTGGCGGTATCAGGGTGATTCCTTATTTCAGCAAGAGCCTTTTTTTCGCCAAACGTCATATACGTCCGTACGACAGCATCAATGAATGTCGCAAGCGGTGGCAGGTTCTTATAGACAGGGAGTCGAGATAATATCACCTGTCGTTGTTGATACTCGTATGAAAGAAGGATGATATTGGATGGTGTATCATCGAGTTGAAACAACGAAGCAGCTTTTTCTTCGTCATCTAGGATTGATTCAAGAAATTCTTTGCCATAGTGATCCCAGTAACGATCTAAGATTTTGCCAGGGCTGGTTTTTGAGATAATTAATGGCTCCTGGGTTTTCGAAAGGAAAAACTCCAGGGCTGCCTTCTCATAGGATGTTGGTTGGAGTGCTTCGACAAAACGACAGACATCGGTCCCATAAGAGACGCCGTCTAACACCAGGATTTTTTCTTCCGCTGTTTTCACAGAATCTTCTTGGCTTTTCGAAATTTTTTTGATAAAATCAGCATCCAGTAGTTTCCCGGAGAGATATTCTTGCAGAGATGCGGTTTTTTGTGTATCGGACAGAGCCTTATGATGTCCGACCTGAGTGATGACTTCGATAGAAAAATCATCTGAGAGATTCCGTTGCAACATGTATTTCGAGATGGTAAACATAGTGTTTTTTGTTGACTTTGCACAATTCTCGCACAGAGCAATGACAATCTGTGCTGGTTTCCACTCAATCCTCAGATAATTCAGCGGGAGATATTCTTTCTTCCTCGCTGTATCTGCAGGGATATGGGGACAACAGACGATGTCTTTTTGGCAGGGAAAACCAAGTTTATTCTTTATAAAATCAATGAATTCGGCGGGAGGATGTGCCTCATCTCCTGTACAAATATACCCGTCATCCCAGGAATAGACACGTAAGTTTTTCTTAAAAACAATGTCGGTGATACCACGGAGTCGAAACACAGGGTCATCAAAATGCTGGACCGCAATGAGTTTTTCTCTATCTGCCTTTCCACGTTGTGCATAGGTGATATCACCGGTAGGAAACGTCAGTGCTGCAAGATATGGTGCTTTCTCCGAGATTG
>DATMWV010000210.1:0-3720 GCA_035562195.1 Thermoplasmatota archaeon | reverse complement strand
ATGCTGAGGGATCGTAAGTCATACCGGCGATTTCAAGGAGAATATTCTCCTGGTGGCGTTCTTCCACGACACATATAGCTAACATCAATGATAAACTGTTACATGTTAGAAAACAACAATAAATGAGTGGAAAAGTGATATGAAAAAAATATTTGATCGAAAAAAAAGAAGCGTTCTTTACCTACTTTTTGTAGCCGTAACCTTTTCTCTGCTGTCCCCATATTTTTTTGTTTCTCCAGCATCAGCAGCAGGAGCCACATATTATGTCTCAACAAGTGGTTCTAATACAAATCCGGGGACCTTAGCTCAACCTTGGAAAACGATACAGAAAGCAGCCAACACGGTGACCCAAGGTGATACCGTGTACATCCGAGGCGGGACGTATAATGAAAAAGTCACGTTTTCAAATGTTCAAGGGACATCTACAGCTTGGATTAAATTCGCACCATATAACAGTGAAAGTGTGACCGTCAGTGGTTCTGGGATTGGGACAGGATATGACGGGATTTTTGAGTTTAACGATGGATGTAAATACATCCGAATCACTGGATTTGAAATAAAAAATACCAATGGACATGGTATCTTCCTCCTCGGTGGAGAAATCAATTCCATACGAATCGACCATTGCACTATCCATAATTGCCAATCGTCAGGAATCTATGCATATAGTAATGGTCAACCGACGAAATACGTTCGAAACATTGAGTTTGATTACAATACCATCTATGATGTGAATAACGGCTATAGCTATGACGATACACATACCCTGAGTCCTCAAGAAGCTATTTCATTTTCTAATGTCCAAGGATTCAACATCCATCACAACACTTTAAGCCAATATGGAAAAGAAGGAATCGATGCAAAAAGCGGAAGCAGTAGTGGTTCGATCCATCATAATACCATTACGACCTCCCGTGCATCTCCTGCCTTTCAATGGGCTTATAATCACATCGGTATCTACATAGATGGTTTTTCCAATAAAAATCAGGATATCTCTGTGTATAGTAACCGTATCACTGGATATGGTGGACCCGGGATAGTGATCGGTGCTGAAGCAGGAGGTTCCATCGAGGATATATCGATTTATAACAATGTCATAGCATTATCTCATCTCGCAGGGCATACCAGTTATCGCGCTATTGACTCATGTTATGATTGTCAATTTAAGAATATTTTCATCTATAGTAATACGATTTATAATGGGGATTCAACCAATTCTCCGATACGAATTTTTCCATCAGCAGCAAACATCATTAATGTTATTATCCGGAACAATATTATTTCAGGAACAGCATATGATATGATTATTTTCCAGGAACTAAGATCAACAGAAGTATCCGGACGACTTACTCTAAGCAATAATCTCTATTACCGTTTCGGTGGCTCAGCAGGTCATAATCTGTGGAAAAACGGAGCTGATAAATCCTGGGGCAGTACTTATGTACTCACTGACCCTAAATACGTCAGTAGATCTGATAATAATTTGCATTTACTGAGCTCTTCCCCTGCGATAAATGCTGGGTCTGCGAGCACTGCACCATCCACTGATTTCGATGGTGTTGCCAGGCCTCAAGGAAATGGTATTGATATCGGAGCATATGAATATGTATCAACCACGAATAACCCCATAGTGTTTTCCGGGATGAGTCCTGCGAACGGTACAACGAATGTTCCGATTAGCACCTCAAGTCTTTCAGTTAATCTGCAGGACCCTGAGGGGAACGCAATCAGTTATACGATTCAGACTCGTCCGAATGTTGGGAGTAAATCTCAGACTGATGTATACAACGGTGTGAAAACGTGTACTCTTTCTGGTCTTTCGTATGGTACGACGTATCGTTGGTGGGTGAACGCTTCAGATGGTTCTAGCTGGACTCGCCGCTGGTATACGTTTACCACGGTGACGACGACTCCTGTAAATAATCCTCTGTTGTTTACATCGACAACCCCCGCGAATGGTACAGTAAACGTTCCAATTAGTACTTCAAGCATACTAGTTTCGATTCGAGATCCTGAGGGAAAGGCGTTTAGTTATTCAATTCAGACTCGTCCGAATGTTGGGAGTAAATCTCAGACTGGTGTGTATAATGGTACGAAAACGTGTACTCTTTCCGGTCTTGCGTATGGAACGACCTATCGATGGTGGGTGAACGCCTCAGATGGTTCTAGCTGGACTCGTCGCTGGTATACGTTTACCACAGCATCCAACCCTGCGAATAATCCTCCGGTGTTTACGTTGATGTCACCTGCGAATGGTTCGAAGAATGTCCCGATTAGCACGTCCGCTCTTTCGCTTTTTATTAAGGATCCGGAGGGGAAAGCGTTTAGTTATACGATTCAGACTCGTCCGAATGTCGGCAGAATCTCTGTAAACAATGTGTATGACAGCACGAAATATTGTACTCTATCTGGTCTTGCGTACGGTACGACGTATCGTTGGTGGGTGAACGCCTCAGATGGGTCTTCTTGGACTCGTCGGTGGTATACGTTTACCACTGAAACCAATGATCCCCAGAATCCTCCATCAGGTGGAGGAGGTGGTGGTACTGATACACCGCCTACTGATGGAAATCAAACATCACCTTTAGAAAACCATCCACCCAACACCCCCGAAGTCCCTGTCGGTCAAATGTCTGTTGAATGTGGAACTAATTATACCTACACAAGTTACACAAAAGACTCTGATGGTGATCAAATCCGGCTGCAAATCGACTGGGGAGATGGAAACCTAAGTGACTGGTCAGACTATGCGAATTCAAATACGACCGTTGCCTTTACTCATGCATGGATTACTCCATCTACATATATCCTCTATGTCATCGCACAAGACGACAATGGATCTACCAGCGACTGGTCCGCACCACTTGCAGTAACAGTCACAGAACCAGTCAACATCACAGAACCACCGATTATCGATATCATCACCATCAATAATGGGTCTGTGAATCAAACCATCATCTTTGATGCATCAAATAGTACGCTTCCTGACGGGGAACTCACCTCCTATCAATGGAATTTCGGTGACGGTTCCTATGGATCAGGCGCCAGATCCCATCACACCTATACCCAACCTGGTGTGTACCAAGTCAATCTCACGGTCACCGATGAAGCCGATCAAACCTACACGAAGACCATTGAAGTCATCATCGACGTCCAAACAGAAGTTCCCGTCAATCCCAAATACGCTTCATTTTCATATACAAGCACGGCTCTTCTCATCGCTGAATGCGTTATTGTCATTGGAATGATGTTCATACTACGGCAACGGAACATCCTTAAGGAACGATCTAAAAAACATAAAGAACTATCCATCGAAGAGAAGGTTGACCAGCTCCTCAGCAGTAAGACAAAGAAATAATTGACAATCCATACGACTACCTTTTTTTAGAGATTTCTTTTCGTAGCGAAACTAAAAAATAGGAACCGATGGACAAGAACTGATTTTTCCACCGATAATTATAAAATCCTCCATTCATTTCTCTCCTAGAGAATCTCTAGTAATACTATCAGTGATAAATGTTTATCCTCTTAAGTAGAATATAAAAAAAGGGAGGAACAAGTCTATGAAACCTTCGACGTATGCAAGCCTGGTGACCCTTGTGTTTCTGACGCATCAGGATGAGCTGTGTAAAAGCATTGAAAGCGCTATTCGTGTGACTGATACGCTCTGCAAGCAGTTCGGGTTGGTCAACGATCTGAGCCATATGACGAAATATCGGG
>DATMWV010000209.1:0-2253 GCA_035562195.1 Thermoplasmatota archaeon | reverse complement strand
AGACCAAGGGGGGGTGATAGACCATAGAACACACGGGATGAGCGTATAAAAAATGATTCTGGGGGTGGATAGATCAATAAAAACCTCATATCCGCTCCCTTGTTTGAAACCTAAAGCTTCTGACCTTCACCATGTTTTCTTAAAATGACATGTTCGTAATTAAATATTCTGGTCGCCTGTTTCAGTAAATGGTGGTCTGTGGTTGCAGAGATGACTGATTTACCCGTTTAGGAGAAGTCGTAGCAGTGGGAACGCATGAGGGAATCGTTGGATGAGTCCCTGGAGAATATCCATGAGCGTGAGATGGAACTGATAAGGTGTTGCAAGAGTGACAGGGACCGTATCGTAATCACTGCTGTTTTCGCTGTTGATTATCTTGACCTCTCCGGTGAACGTTGTGTTTCTTTTGAATGGGGCGACAACGGTTACATTAATGATGATTGGTCCATCCTCGGGGGTCAAGTGATCTCCCTGTGATGGTGTAAAAGTCCAGGTTCCCCAGTCAGGCCATTCGCTTACAGTCCAACTGAGATTGGTAAGTGCTGCACCGATATTTTCTACAGTAAAGCTTCCTGTGATTGTCGATCGTGGTTTGACATCAACCCAGGTCAGAGAGCCATTGCAGGATATTTTTTCATGGATCTTGTATCCTGTTTGTAACGAGACAGGTATGATGGAATAATCGGTGCTGTTATCTAGGTTTTCGATTTTCACTTCTCCAGTGAAAAGCTGATTTTCTTGGTTCGGTACGGTGACATTGACAGTGACAGTTATTGGTCCATCCTCAGGTTTTAGATTATTTCCGTTTGAAGGAGCAAAGCTCCATTCTCCCCAGCTTGGCGATTCGGTGATCTCCCAGTCCAGATTTGAACCATCTTCACCGATATTACTGACGGTAAAACTGCCTGTGACTATTTCATTTGGTGTCACATCGTTCCATTCAAGTGTTCCCTCACAGGTTAAATCAGGTACGGCGGTGTTCTTGAGGATGTCAACGACGACTCCTTCGACTACTGTTAAGTCATAGGGGAGCTCCTCTGGAATAAGGTACCATCCATTATACGATCCACCCCATCCGAAGTTCACATGGAAGTAATTATCTGTGTTGTATCCATCGAGGACGACGTTATGACCTACGGTCCAGCCTTCATTCACCACCGCAAGATGAGCAGGGAGAGCATCCTTCATATTACTCGACATTCTCTCATATAAATCTGGGTCGTCTTCATCAAGTAAGGAAACAGTCGTGCAATTGAATCTCTGATACGCTTCATAGGCTTGGTCCACCCCAAACGTTCCTGACCCACTTGCTCCATAGACTTGAGTAGCAGCAACCCCGCAAGCGAAGGTGAGTGCTGCCTTGTCATCGTTTGTGGGTGGTATCTGACTCTCATAATGGGATTGAAGTGTTGACAGATAGGTGTTCAGTTGTGGGAATGATTTGAAACCATATGTTGCATAGTTATTATCAATCCAATAATTGTTCCCTCCATAAGCATGATAATAATCATCACTGTCATCAAAAACAACATTCATCGTTGTATTATGATAATTTATTATCTGAGCCATCGCCACCGCAGGGCATCCAGCGACGCTTCGTGCCCCTCCATTATAAAGATCAAGTGGACAAAAATTATTGTACGGAGCATTCTGGTTCCAATTGGTGAACAGCCATCCTCCTGTCGGGGTTGATCCTTCAGCAGGCCATTGTTCAAATCTGCCATTTGAAAAAGGAATCCCTTTGGTATAGGAGTCCCATTGGAGGTGACGCTCTTCAAGCGTTACTTCAGATATATAGTCAATATATTGAAGTCGGAGCGTTAAATCAGCGTACAACAAATCGAATAGAGGATTGTCTTCAGTGGTGGTCTGGAAATTGCTGGTAAATGAATACGCGATGACAGGTGGAAGATCGTATGAACCTGTAACGATGAGATATCCTGGAGGGTTTAACTCGAAAATATAGAATAATGTCGCTCCTTTTTCATTGGTTATTTGGGTTGTTTCTGTTATCAAAAAACCTATTTTCTGAAGCTCCTGTAATTTTGCAGTAGCAACCCTTGATGCGGCTTCAATGGTGATGTCAATGTTTCTATTTTCAGGTATTTGAGCGCCGTTCATGATCGGGATAAGACCTGCTGCAAGGAACAGTCCACTTACAACAAGAACAGATATTTTTTGCATGTGACGTAATTCAATCATATTTTATTCCCCTTCAATACTAATTGTATATAGGTCATGGTATATAAATAT
>DATMWV010000208.1:0-5524 GCA_035562195.1 Thermoplasmatota archaeon | reverse complement strand
GAGATGGTGACGTTCCCATCTAGCAACCCTGAATTGTTGTAAAGATTGAGGTTCTGATAGTCAAGTCTGGTGATGAACACCAGATAGGAACTCGCATCATTAAGGCCATATTGTGATGGCGGATGATTCTGTAACACGGTCTTCGTCGCATTACTCATGGTGATTTCTTCTTTCAGTCCGATGTTGCCGTAACCCCAGGTGACATCGGCGCCAGTGAATACATCCTCAAAGGTGATGGAATTATCATTGATCTGTCCTTGGCTGCTTTGGACGTTCTGCAGATACTGGTACGCCCAGTTGCTCTGCGGGTCAATATAACCGACACCAACCAACTTGCTTCTCACTGCATAAATCGATGGATCATCAGACTTGTTATAGGTGAAAGCAACAGGCCATTCAAGCTGCACATTGGATTTGAAATACACGCCATATAATCCCTGATTATTCCCAGTTCGATATCCATAGGTATACGCAGGATGGTTACTTGGGAGTTGGGTGATGGTATTGTTGATAGGTATCCAGGTGCTGTTCTCCTCCTGGTAATTCACCGGCCCCTGGTATGCCTCTAAGATGTTTTGTCCGGAGGTTGCGTTGTAGTAGGTGTTCCAGGTGAGCCCACGGTCAACTACAGTGAGGTTCTCGGGTGGGTTCGGCGGGTCCGTGATGTTGATATATTGAGTGCCACTGTAACTGTTTTTCAATGTGGCAATGCTGATGGTCGCATTCGCAGTCACATTGAAACTGTGTCCAGAATCCAGCGCGGTATTACCAACATTGTCCATCGCCCATACTGAATAATTATATTGACCAACAAACCAGGTATCAGAAAAGTTCAACTGATAAACATCATCATCCACACAGGTCATGGAATAATTCCATGATGTGGCATTCGGATAACTGATATTCACCGCTACCAGTAACAGCCCACTGCCGTTTTCCATTACTGTCGCATTTATCTGAACATTGCCGCCGAAACCAACAGTATCAGGCGACTCAGTAACATTTGAGATAATTGGTGCAAGTGTATCTATCAGGATGCTTCGTGTCTCCGTTTTATTCGCAAACCCTCCGGGGTACCCAGCACATCCAGTGAAGTTATATGTTCCGTCGGTTAAATCAGTGAAATTATGAGAATATGGGTATTCTGATGCGTTAAAAAGTGATAGGATTTCATTAGTGTCTACTCCACGTTTGAACATGATGAAATCATCAAGGATGCCCTGGAAAAATAGGTCCGCTGCATCACCGGTCGCGTTTCTCCCAGCACCCAGGAGATACGATGTAGCTGTGTTGGAGGTTACCGGGAAGAACACTGTGTCTTGTTTTGATCCGTTCATGTACACGTCCCATCCAAAGCTCCCGTTATAGACAACGGTGAGTTGAGCCCAGCTGGTGTTGCCGATATTCAGGTTCACACTATCGGAGTATCGCAAGACTCCATCATCAGGGGCACAGATGACGAATGCAGCGTCATCAATTGTTGTGTTGAGACAGAAGGTGAACCCAGATCCGTTTGATGTTGAGGAGGCTTTTGAGAGCACCCCCATGGTTGTGTTCACTGCAGAATATTCTGGGCAGACCCAGAATGACCAAGTCATTGGTTGAGAGGCGTTGAACATGAGTGACGCATTTGGTTCAATTTCAAGGTAATCATCTACTCCATCGAACAGGAATCCCTTCCCAAAGGACCCATTCCTCGTCTGGTTCGCACCACCCTGGCGTACGCCATCGTTTTCGTATCCGCTGACATCCATGGGATTATATTCTGTGGTTGTTTCATCCATCGGCATCCAGAGGATCACGTCGCCAGCGATGCTGGTGAACGCGTAATGCTGACCGGTCTCAGTGCTGGAGAAGAGATCAACGGGGATGTCGTCGTAGGAAACGGTGCCGTAATACGGTGTGGTGGGGAGGAACGCAAGCTCGGAGACGGTGAAGCTAAAACCCCCCTGACGTATATTGTTTCCTGCGTTGTCCTCTATGGTGATCGAGTAGTAGTAGTGGCCAATTTGATCCGTGTCTGTGAACTCCGCAGTGTAATCATAGCTGTACTCATCTAGTTCCGATTCAGTCGTCGGCTCCATAGCAATGATTTGCCAGGATGAATCTGGGAGTGTTATGTTCAGTGTGATGGTTTTGATCCCGGAGATGGAGTCGATCGCGTCCGCGTATAACATGACTTTTTCGTCTGGTGCGGTGATGAGGGGTTTGCTGGTGACATCCAGTATCACCGGTTCGTCATTTTCGATGTAGCATGTCTGCGAGCAGATATCGATACTGTCATGGTCTTCATCGGTCACTGTGAGCGTCACGTTATATACACCGGGTGAGAGGAATTTATGGTCGATGTTGTGTTCTCCGTAGATGATGGTCCCATCATCGAAATCCCAGGTCCAGTTCGTGATCCTGTAGTTTTCGTAGAGACGGGAGGTGTCGTTGAACCAGAGTGTCTGGTTCGTGTTACCTGAGCTGCCCGTGAAATTTGAGATGATGTATTTGATTTCGATATCTTTTGTGAACAGGTACATGTTTTCCGGTTCATCGGTAACATTCACGGTAATATTGTAGTTACCTTCTTCTGTATAGGTCTCAGTGGGATTGTTCTCACTTTTATTCTGCCAGCCTTTTGAGAGACCCATGTCCCATTGTATTTGATTCATTTCCGCCCCGTAGAGGTAGCCGTTGAATTGTACGGTTTCTCCAACCAGGGCTTCACAGGGTGCGTCGAACCAAGAACTTGATTTAACGTTTACTTCGAGAGGCTTTGAATAATCGCTGAGGATGTTGTGGCTATGCCAGATGTCGCGGGCTTTCACATAAACCCAGCGTTTCCCGGTGGAGTCCCAGATGTTGCTCTGTGTATGATCATCTCCGGAGTCACTAGGTGGATAACTCCATTTGTTGTAGTTGAATAAGAGGTCGCCAAGGTGGAACCGCCATTTGTATTCAACCTGATCATTGTCCGGGTCTGTTGTTCTTGTGGTGTAGTCGTATTTCTGATGTGCATAGACTTCTGCTGGTCCTTCTGGTTTGGCGGGAGGTTCAGGTGGGTTATTTGGCGGAGATAATACTTGTAAATCCGCGTCTCGATCGTTTTGAAGACGCCAGATGGCGAGGAGATCCTGGATGAAGTCCTGGATGTCTCTTAGACGAGGATGTCTATCAAGGAAATCAGTGATGTCAAGGTTGAAGTCTGTTTTGATTTCCTCAGCGTTGTCAAGGAACGCGGTTTCACAATCAATGTCACATTCATCTTCGAAAAATTCAAAGACGTCATCGATTGTTTCGAACGCCTGGCTGAGAACCCCGTCTCTGCCGAAGAGATCCACGTAAGCATCACCAGTGGAGTTTAAGAGCACGAGGTGGATCCGATAAAGGGCTGCTGGTGCGCCTTTGGGGAGTTGTAGTTGTATGTATCCATTGGTACCGTCGGGGGTGACGATGAATTCTTTTTCAGTGCGGTAGCGGTAGAGGATGGGGTACCCAGGGTGAAGTGGATGGGACGGATAGGTTGGGATAAGGATCAGTCGGACGGTGACTTTATCTTCGGGGAGCACGGTTTTTATGGCGAAGGAGACGTTCACGGCATCTGGTATGTTGTTCTGATCGTCGCAGTTAGTGTAAAAATATTGCGGCTCATTTTCCAGCCAGCAATTTGGGTTCATGGCAAATGCGCGGGTGACGTTCCAGATCATCTCCATCAGTAATGGGATTTCCTCCTGGTCGTAGTAGTCCATGGTGTCTCCTTTGGTGTGGTTCTCCCCGTCTCTGTGATGGCGGGTCCAGTTGAAATCTTTTAGGAACATCACGGTGTTGGTTTTTAATGGAGTTCCGGTGAGCCAATTCGCAAACGCAAATTCATCGCTCACGGAGCCGTCGGGAGTCCACGTAAGTCTGAATTCGGTGCTATCGTTCTTTCTTTCTTCGTAGCTGGTTGTGTTGGTGATGTGTTCGAGGAGGGGTTTGAGGCGGATATGATTGGTTGCGACATTCATAATCAAGGGGATAGAGGGATCTCGTTGTTCGAAACCGAGTTGATTGAGATCGATTACAGTTTTAACGGTATGATCTTGGGGCAGGGTCATTTCATAATAAATCGCGCCTCTGCAACCACGTTCTTCCCCGCCGAATAATATGAATCTCACATTGTATTTTGGTTTGATGCCTTCTTGTTCTAATTGTTTCATAAATTTAGCTAGAGCTAGGACCATGCTGACGCCAATCGCAGAATCCGCAGTTCCAGAGCACCATGCTGAGTCGTAGAGACATTGGATCAAGATTGTTTTATTTGGATCGGGGTCGCTCCCATTGATCTGTCCAATCACATTATAGCTTTCCACGTTTTCGTTCCATGATTGGTCGAGCGAGATGTTTATTCTATAATCGTCGCTGTTTTCTTCAAGTTGTTTTCCAAGCGTTTTATTGACGTAGACGATAGGGATTGCATAATCCGTACCTGGGAGGTTATAACAATCATTATGATAATCGTACACCATGAATGCTTTGTAGAATTCTGGGTGGCGGAGGTGATAAATGTAAAAGAGTCTTGTTATTATATTCTGTCTGAATGGTCTAATGAGTTTTTGGAAAACTGGGAGAAGCGTAAACGCACTGTTATCGATATTGATTCCATAGCTGTCATTCTTTAATACTTTTAATATAAATTGTATCCAAGCATCGAGGCTAGGTATGGAGGAGTAATTGGGGTTGAAATTTGTGAATTCATCGAGGTAAATGCAGTTGTAGTTGTTGTTATAGCATGTTTCGTTGTACCAGGGGAGTGTGGTGGCGTTTTCCGGGTTTTCAAGAAGGTCTTCAAAGGTGAAGTTGTAGTATTTTTCGAAGAGGCCTGTGAGGTTCTCATCGAATATATTTTCATTGCTACGTGTTTTGTTTTGAATGCTTTCGTTGAAAAATATTTGGGTAAGAGTATCGTTGAGGAATTTGTCAATAAAAGTGTATGTTAAGAGGGGAAGGGGTTTGATGTGTAGGTCTGAGCAGGTGAAATTTTTTGTGAGGTTGTTGTAATCATAATTCGGGTTTTTTTGAAGAAAACTCTTGAAACTGGCGTTTCCGTATTCTGCGCTAATGTAACATTCAGGGATGTCGATGAATTCGTTTGCGGTTCCGTTCGCGGAGAAATTGTGAAGTGTAAGTTTTTTGTTGTTTATTTCGAGGAGGTCGTTTGTAACAGATTGCGGAATTGTAATATTCAGAAATGTAATATTTTCCCAAGCATCTTTAATTTGTTGAAGATATGAAATATTACAATTAGGGTCCACGTCGGGATCATAAAGGTTTAAATTAGTCATAATGTTAGAAATATAATAAGCTGCATCATGTTCACCTTTTGATCCGAAATCGCGTCCCTTTGCTTGCTCGGTATTATTATAGGAGTTATTTATCCGCCATGATAGATATTGAGTAGTATCGAATATTAACTGATAATCAAATGCGATATCTTCAGGATCCGGAGATGCAAGAATATCTTCATTATTTATCATAATTCCCATAGAAGTTATAA
>DATMWV010000207.1:0-12364 GCA_035562195.1 Thermoplasmatota archaeon | reverse complement strand
TTTATATGGTGTTCTTATCTATGTAATTAATCATAGAAGGAGGTTTTATTATTCGAAGAAAAAGTGTTGTATTGTTAAGCAGCTTATTACTTATACTATCAAGTTTGTGCGCCACGGGGACGATAGTATCTCCAGGGGAAGAAACAATAGCATCATCGAATCCACGTATTCAAATCGAGGTTATCACTGGTGGTTTTGGGATTAATGCAATGATTCGAAACATAGGGGACGAAAACCTTACTGAAATCTCATGGCAGATCGTCTTTGAAGGCGGTCTTGTACTCCTTGGGAAAAAGACGGTTGGTACAATACCCTTACTTCGAGCAGACAGTGTAGAAACCATTCAAGTTCCTTTCACACTTGGGTTTGGAAAACCATCCATAACTGTATCAGTCACAGCATCAGAGGGAGATACTGCAACAAAGACCAATCGTGCTCATCTCACAGGTATTTTCGTACGCATCCTCCCTGGTGATCCTGGGGCAATTACTGCAACATTAAACAAAGTCGCTAGTGGATTGAGATCGCCAACGGTGCTAGCCAATGCAGACGATCAATCTGACCGACTTTTCATTGGTGAGCAGACAGGGAAGATCCTGATTTTGAAAAACGGGACTCTTTTACAAACCCCGTTTTTAGATTTGACAACAAAGATGGTTAAAATAAGCAAGGTGTACGATGAACGTGGTCTGTTAGGGTTAACGTTCCATCCAGATTACAAAAGCAATGGTCGGTTTTTCGTGTATTATAGCGCTCCTTCTTCAGATGTCAATCTCAATTGTGACAGTGTTCTTGCCGAATATACTGTTTCGACTGAGAATCCTGATATTGCAGATCCTGCCTCTGAAAAGATTCTTCTTCGTATCGGTGAACCAGAGATGAATCACAAAGGTGGTCAGCTTGCATTCGGGCCAGATGGATTCCTCTATATTGGTGTAGGTGATGGCGGTGGAGCAGGGGATCAACATGGCACGATTGGAAATGGACAAAATAAAAGCGTACTGCTTGGGAAGATTCTCCGCATCGATGTGGACAGTGGGACTCCGTATGGGATTCCATCGGATAACCCATTTGTTGGTCAAGACGGACTTGATGAAATCTACGCGTACGGGTTCCGTAACCCCTTCCGTTTCTCCTTTGATATGACTACAGAACGGCTTTTTATTGCTGATGTAGGACAGGATTTATGGGAGGAACTCGATGTGGTCATAAACGGTGGGAACTATGGTTGGAGGATTATGGAAGGAAACCATCCATACGATCCAGCCTTAGCGACAATCCTGAACATTAGTTTGGACAGTCTTGAGTATCCTATCTTTGAATATAGTCATGATGTAGGTCATTCGATCATCGGAGGATATGTGTATCGAGGGTCAGAATCGCCTGTGGCGGTCGGTAGTTATGTGTTTGGTGATTGGAGCACCGGTTTTCTGAAGCCAGGTGGGAAGCTCTATTACCTTACAGAAAATTCTTCAGGGGTATGGCACCGGTCTGAGTTTAACCTGAACAAGGGTAAAGCTTTAAATCGATTCATTTTAGGATTCGGTGAAGATGAATCTGGTGAAATTTATATGCTCACCTCATGGGCAACCGGTTCTATCCTACCGTCTGGTGAGGTGTGGCAAATCACAATGCAGGAATAAAAGGTGAATAATATGAAAACAAAAAAATATCTTATCATAGGAACGGTGCTCATCCTTTGTTTTACCGCGATGAGCATGCAGGCTGTTGCAACAAGTCCACGATACATGAAACTTGTGTACGAACCACAGACTCAAACATTAAAGGCTACGATTCTCCATTTCTCACCTGCTAAAACCGTTCATTATGTGTACAAAGTTGATGTGGTAAAGAACGGAAATCCGACTGCTACGCAATTATACACAAACCAACCGAAGTTTTTCTTCTACACGTATACCTTCAATGTTACTGCGACGACAGGGGATGAACTTACAGTGACTGCGAATTGTAATCTATTTGGAAAAATCACCCGGTCGATAACACTCTAAGTAAAACTAATAACAAATTACGTTGAAACAGGATTTTCAACAGGGAGTGCGTACTTTTTACTTGCGTAGAGGAATCCAAAGCAGACTCCTTCGTGTGCTTTGCTCTTCTGATGATGCATTGTATGGGCGTGTAAAACACGTTTGATGTACTTGCTTTTGGGTCGGTACTTAATCTTTATACGACGATGGAAAAAGATGTCATGGACAAGGAAATACCCCATCCCATACATAGCAACCCCGATCCCAAGGAATAATCTGATATCAAAACCACCGAAGAAGCCGAAAAAAATGAGGATGAACGAAAGCCCTGCAAAGAATACACCAAAGACATCGTTTTTCTCAAAACGTTTCCCGGTGTATCGATGATGGTCCTCATGCAGGAACCAACCAAAGCCATGCATCACGTATTTATGAAGGAACCAAGCGACAGCTTCCATGAAGAAAAATGTAAGAATCATGAAGCATAAGTACACGATAATAAGTAATGATTCTGGCATGAAGGCTCGTAACCGGTTAAAATTAACACTCCTTTAAATAGTTTGCCTCTATAAAGGAAAAATCGATATCATAAATAATATATATATAGCGATATAATATAATTTAATCTCATAGTTCCCTGCTAAAGAAACGGAAAGTTTATGGAAAAAAAAATAACTATTGGCGTTCTTCTGCTTGTTGTTCTTATACTCATCAATGCAGTGATTGGCGGTGTTCTTGTATTTTTTATCCAGGATATCAGAGAACCCAAGATTGATGTCGAACTCAATCTTTCGCAGATAACCACTGATGAGATGAGATTTACCGCAAGAATCTCAATGAAAAACGACAATCAGTTTGATTTTGTAGCGAAGAATCTGAATATCATTGGAAGAACACCTGAAGGAACTACTATTTTGGATATCGAATTTTTAGGTGGTAACATTGCAGCAAAACAACAAAGAATATTTACCGCCAATGAGACTGTTTCGTTTTCCGGGGAACTATCCTCGAAGATTTATGCTTCCATACAAGGAATATTTGGGGTCAATATCGCCGGGATCTTAGAAAAAACCATACCGTTTCATATCAACATTACCGCTTCATTTCAGGATCTCTTCAATAATATCTCATCCCCGACAATCAGTCTGCTTGCAGAGGTGACCGAAATAACTGGAGACGGTGTGCTTTTCAAGGGGATAGTCAGTGTTGAGAATCCGAACTTCTTCGAAATGTCCCTTGAGAATTTTACTACTCGAGTCGAAACAGAAAAAGGGGAGTCTGTTGGAGAGATTTCAAAACTCCAAGGAAAAATCCTTCCAAACACAACATCCCAGTTCGCTTTCAATGGCATTCTCTCCTATGATGCCTTAAACGCGAAGATACTGATTCTCCGCTTCAGAGGAAATGCTGGAATCCATTTGATGGGTATCGATAAAACCATTGAACTTTCGACGATGGCTCAAATTCCGATCCCAGATATCAAAGAATTACTCTTCCATAATGAATCATTAGGGATTACGATTTCTCTCGATGTTAAAGTACGAGTTCGAGGGTTTCTCACAACCATAGGTTTAACCCTGTACAATCCAAGTAAAATCCCCTTGCAGGCAAACGATCTCCTCTGCAGCATCTATGGATTAACGGGTGGTCATCAAAAGATGATTGCTCAAAAATCCATGGAACCGACGAGTGTAGAGCCGATAGAAGTGGATTATCTTGAAGTACAACTGCTCGTTCCATATATTAAAATATTTACGTCTGGGACGAAAAAAATCTTTCCTGATTGGTTTGTCATTCAAATTGAAGGAAATTTTTCACTTGTTGGAGTGAATCAATCGATACCTGTTTCTATCAATGCGACCATCAATCCTCATCTGCTTCGATCATAAACCACACGCATATATATCTGAAACCGGTTCAATTCATTGTATGACTGAAGAAGTCCCTTATGATGTTGTAAAGAAAGTTGGAGACATCGAGATCCGCCGATATCCTGAAGTGATCCTAGCGGTCGTCGAGGGTTTTATTGACGACTCTGGATTTGGCCTGCTTTTTCAATATATCAGCGGTGAAAATAAAACACGACGGAGAATCGCAATGACTGCCCCAGTCATCACCTCTGAAAAAATTACCATGACCGCCCCAGTCATCACTAAGAACGAGTACATGGCATTTGCCCTTCCAGCATCCTATACAAAAGAGACCGCCCCAGTCCCAACGAACACTGCCGTGAAAATCGAGGTTCAACCAAAAAAAGAAATGGCGGTGCTCCGTTTCAGTGGACGAACAACAGATGTCCGAGTTGAAAAATTCATACAAAAATTTAAAACATCACTGCAGGCTCAGGGAATACAAACGATAGGAGAACCTGTGTTGATGCGGTACAATAGTCCGTTCACCCCTGGTTTCTTACGACGAAACGAAGTGGGTGTCGAAATCAGTTCTTCCAAATAAATAGATAGAATATGAAGAGGTGGGTAGGATGAAAACCTATGATGCGATCGTCATTGGAAGTGGGTCTGGCGGGGAGATTGTCGATGCTGCGATTTCTCATGGGATGAAGGTCGCCTGGGTCGATAAAGGACCGTTGGGAGGCACCTGTCTGAATGTCGGCTGCATCCCTTCGAAGATCATCATCCATCCCGCTGATCGGATCATGGAGATTTTAGAAGCAAAGAAACTTGGGATAACCGTTGAAATAAAAGACATTGATTTCCAGGCGATCATGCAACGAGTCCAACGACCGATACAAGAGAGCCATACTGCGATGCAACAAGGGATTTCCCATGCTGAAAACCTCGATTATTATCATGATGTGGGATATTTCATCAAAGACTACACACTTCAGGTATCTGAAAAGGAAATAAAAGGAGAAAAAATCTTTCTTAGCTCTGGTGCACGACCATTTATCCCCCCAATAAAAGGATTGGATTCTATCCCATATCTGACAAATGAAAATGTATTTTCTCTAAACGAAAAACCGACAAGTATGGTCATCATCGGTGGAGGTTACATCGCTGTGGAGTTCGCTCATTTTTTCTCAGCGGTAGGAACCAAAGTCACCATGTTCCAACGGGGGAACCGATTGATTCCGAATGCAGAGCCTGAAATCTCAGAGGTGTTACAGAAACAACTCATGAAACGGATGCAGATTTACCTGAATACTGAAGTATTAGAAGTACAACAACAGGGAAATTCAGTCACTGTAAAAGCAAAAAACAGCATGACTGGAAAGGAAATCGTGGTTTCTGCTGAGAAGATTTTTGTTGCTGCAGGTCGAAAATCAAACGCTGATCTGTTGAAAGTCGAAAATACAGGTGTTCGAACCAATGCACAAGGCTACATCGTGGTCAACGAATACCTTGAGACAAGTAAACAGAATATTTGGGCGTTTGGGGATGCGATAGGAAAGGCGATGTTCAAACACGTGGCAAATGAAGAAGCGGTGGTTGCTTGGAGAAACGCGTTCCATGAGAAGAAAACGAAAATGGAGTATCAGACGATCCCGTATGCTGTTTTTACCTATCCGCAGATCGCTGCGGTGGGGATGACTGAAGAGGAGGCAAAAAAACAGTATGAGGTCCTTGTTGGGACTGCTCGATATTCAGATGTTGCGAAAGGTGAGGCGATGATGGAGACTGAGGGGTTTGCAAAAGCAATTCTGGAGAAGCAAACAGGAAAAATCGTAGGGTTCCATATCATTGGACCGTATGCACCTATGCTGATTCAGGAAGTGATCAACGGCATGGCGTTAGGAGGGGATATCGCGTACATCTCCCAGGGGATGCATATTCATCCTGCACTCTCTGAATTAATATTACGGACGTTGGGGAATCTTAACGAAGTCTAAGAATATCCCCTGAATACTGTTTTTCACAACACTTTAAAAAAATATTGTCATTTTCTGTATTCGAGTCGTATTGCTTCATACGGGCATATCTCATGACAGCAATAGCACGCGATACATTTTGTGGAGTCAACCATGGCACGATTCTCTCTTATTTGTATCGCCTGCTTTGGACAAATCTCAACGCATTGGCCACACGCGGTGCATTTCTCTGTCGGGATTGGTCGCTGACGATGATTCTTCGAACCAGAGCTAAGAGACTCAGCACTTGATGGTAAGCGAAAACCAGAATAACGGACATTCTCGGGTGACAGTAAAGGATATTGAATCTCTGATGGCCAGAGACTTCGTATCTTTGCTTGTCGTAGAGTAGGTATCCATATCGGTTCTATTTCTAGCAGGTCGCAGACGGCAAGATCCATTGCAACCGCATCTGTAGACGCCAGTAGTACTCCAAGTTCAACCGGTGTTCCACCAGAGGGACCGTCTCCTTGCATGCCGGTGATGCCATCCATGACGATAAGATCTGGTTTTCTAACTGAAAGAACATCCAGAAGCATATCAGCAAACGCTGCTCGTCTGAAGAAAAGAGAATGATACTTCGCTTTTGTCAATCCCGGGATAGCCCCATACATAATCTTGGTTGCTAGGGTCATAATCATGTAGGAATGAGTTTTGATCTTCGGAACAGCGATAATCTTCTCTGCGTCAAGGATGAAATTACAAATAGGAGTTTTTTTCAATTTTTTTGCGTTTGGGATATCGACCTTGGTGACATTGGTATCGTAGTTTAGTTCGATTCCAAGCTCATTTGCAATAGTGAGTAATCCTGATTTTTGATATGTTTTTTCAAGTCGTCTTTTTGTGAATTGTCCGGAGGGTGAGTCGCCGATATACGGGATCCCTCCGCTCTGTAAGATTGTTTCAGCAAGTGCCTTTATCACTGCTGGGTGGGTGACGACTGCCTTTATCGGTTCACTTGGGATCAGAAGACTGGTTTTTACCAAGACACGCTCCCCTTTTTTGATGAACTGGTTCATGCCACCAAGCGGTTCTAAGAGCGTACGTAGAGCAATATCGCTATAGGTGCTTTTTTGGATATTAACAAGAGATGTTTTTGATGAGGGAATAGCATTCATTTTTTGGTATCAACTCCAAGCGGAACATGTTGTTTGGAAGCAGCAGGTAACGTGTTTTGTCTCATTTAACTTGCTGGTGTGTGCGAGAGTTTCAATGATCCAAGTATTCGTTGATGTTTTCTAAGGATTTTGAGTGTAATGTCTTCACCGGCTTTTCTCGTCCAGATAGTATGTCGTACGTCTTCCATTCCTTTCATGCGTTTTCCTTCAATTTCTATGATGATGTCCCCTGGTTTTAATCCTGCTTTATCTGCTGGACTTGCTTCATTGATCTGGACGATGAGTGCGCCTTCATCGGATGCCAGCTGGTAGTAGGAGGCAAGGGTTGGGTTGACGTCTATCCCAAGGATGCCGAGCCATGGTCTGGTGACGCGGCCGTGGGTGATTAGTTCGTTGGCGACATCTTTTGCGATGTTGATAGGGATAGCAAATCCGATGCCGTGGGCAAAGGGGATGATTGCGTTGTTGACGCCAATGATGTTGCCGTCGGAATCAATCAGCGGGCCGCCGCTGTTTCCTGGGTTGATGGCTGCATCGGTTTGGATCATGTTTTCCAGGACTCCTCGCTCTGATGGGATGTTTCGTCGGATCGCTGAGATCACCCCGATTGTTACCGATGGTCCTCCTGATAATCCAAGTGAGTTCCCTATAGCAATAGCCCTTTGTCCAGGTCGTAGGGTATCGGAGTTTCCAAATTCGCCTGAGTAGAAATTTTCTCCGATGATTTTTATGACGGCGATGTCGGTGCTTGGGTCGGTGCCTATGACGCTTCCTTCGTATTTATCTCCGTTGCAGAGGTAGACGTCGACTTTTTTTGTCCGGTTCACGACGTGATTATTCGTTAAGATATATCCCTCAGGGTTCATGATGATGCCTGAACCAGCCCCTTGGAGCTCATAGGTGTTGAATGGATTGTCTCCCATGATGTGTTTGGTGACGATGTTTACGACACTGGGGCTTACTTTTTCTACTGCTTTTATTGTTTTTTCTTCGTCATACATTTTTTTGTCCCCCAATTTTTTTGGTTTTTCTCTTCACACTATAATATAATTAACAATTGTTAATTAACTTTTCTATTGTACACGATACAAATCCAGAGCGAGGTCTCCTAAAAAGAAGTAAAACGACCATCACCTTGCGTACAACATTAGGGGATCAGGGAGAATTCCTTAAGATTTTTCGCACGTAATGTTTTATTCGTACGCTTTTGATTCCCAAGACTATCAAAGGGTTTCTCACCATAGTCATGCCCGGGATAGACGATTAACTCATCAGGGAGAATCATAATTTTTTCCTGTAACGTAGAAAACATCTCCGCAAGACTACCTCCGGGCAAATCAGTCCTGCCGCAATCCCCGATAAATAAGGTATCACCGGTCAACAATGCTGTCTTATCAACCAAGATGCAGATGCCACCTTTCGTATGACCTGGTGTGAGAAGAAAATCTAGACAGACATTGCCTAGTTTCAACTGACTCCCGTCGTTGACATAAACATCTGGTTGTACTGATAATTTTTTGCCATCCGCTTCAGAGGCGACTATCTTGGAAGAAGGAAATACGGTTTGAAGATGTTTTGTCTCAGCGGTATGATCACTATGATGATGAGTCAAAATGATGTACTCCAACATCAGGTTTTTCGCGGTAAGCATCTGAAAGATTTTTGTAGCATCGAAACCCGGGTCGACAACCGCTGCTTTCTTATGAAACGGACAATAGAGTACGTAACAAAAATTATCATAGCCTACGTTCAGTTGCTCAATTGGCACAGGAGCGCCTCAGCATCACAACAGTTGGAATGTTAATTAATTATTGGTATTCACCACCGTTGAGATTCCAGCTCTCAGAGGGTAGTTCATTGGTCGTACGGCAGGAGCATTACCTTTTTTTATCCCTAGTTGTATCTCTTCGCTGGAACAGAGGCATTGTTTTTTTATGTTTCCAGCCTCACAAACCAGGAAACAAGAGATGGTATTGAGGCGGAAGAAGAATGACAACAAAAGGAAAGGACACACGCAATAAAACAGAACATCCTCATCGAAAGAGAACTATCGTTTTTACACCATATTCTTCCGCATTGCTTGTTATCGATATGCAAGAGTATTTCTGCAATCCACAGTCCCATGCCTACTTCAAGGACACCAGAAAAATAGTACCCAATATTCAAAAACTCATCACCACCTATCGACAACAATCTCGTCTGGTTATCTTCACCAGATATGCGTTGCTTCGAACAGACGGCCCAGGACCTATGGGTCGGTGGTGGAACGATGTCCTCTACGATGACGAGCCGATGGCTCCTCTCATCGATGCTCTTGACCCACGCCCCCAGGAGCCTGTGATCAGAAAAACACAGTACAGCGCCTTCGTTGAGACAAACCTTGATCAGATCCTTAAGAACCATCATGTATCCAGCCTTGTGATCACCGGAGTGTTGACCCATCTTTGCTGTGAGACTACCGCACGTGATGCGTTCATGAGAAATTATGATGTTTTCTTCGTAACAGACGCCACAGCATCAGATGAAAAAAGGTTTCATGAGGCAAGTCTGACAACACTTTCTGATGGTTTTGCGACCCTGGCAACAACAAAGGAGGTCTGTACATGGATCAAAGAAACGAAGTAACCATACTTGGTGCAGGCCCAGCAGGTATCGCAGCAGCAATCTACCTGAAAAGAGCTGGATTTTCTCCCATTCTTTTCGAGAAACAGCAGCCAGGTGGTCTTCTCAGACATGCGTTTCTTGTTGAGAACTACCCTGGTTTTCCCCGTGGTATCACAGGAACGAAACTCGCTGACCTTTTTACAAAACATCTTCAGAAGGCAGGACTAACAATCACAAAAACAGAGGTAAAACGTGTTGATCACCAGAATGCGGGATTCTGTGTTAAAACAGATAATGGAGTCTTTGTTTCATCTGCGATTATCATCGCTTCGGGCACCAACCCGAAAAAAATACGAATCACCGGTGCTGCCCTCTTTGAAGGAACCAGGCTTTTTTATGACCCTTCATCAATTCCTCTAAAAGAAACCGCAGGAAAAAAAAGAATCCTTGTCATCGGCGGCGGAGACATCGCATTTGATTATTCCTTGACTCTTTTAGAATGGGGACATGAGGTGACCATTCTCTGCAGATCAGAACCGGTCTGTCTCCCACTTCTTAAAAAACGAGTCTTACAAAAGAAGGCGACTCTTCAGGTCATGTGCGTTCCACAGAAAATACGTATGAACCACAAAGGTCTGCTGCTGCAATGTCAACAACAGGACCAGATCATGGAGCACTCTGCTGATTTCATTCTTGTCGCATGCGGAAGAGACCAAAACATCTCATTTCTCCCCCCAAGCCTAACAAAATATCTTGATAATCAAAAAAATTTTCCTCAGACGTCTCTACCAGGATTATATGTCGCCGGGGATGTTGTACGGGGAACGTATCGACAGACAGGGGTTGCTGTTGGTGATGGGATTCATGCAGCCATGATGGTGCAGAAGTACCTCAAAGAAAAAGCAGGAGTATCATGAAGATACTAGCTGAGTACGGGCGAGATGATCTCGCAAAAGTATATGTCGCCCAACTACGAGAACAAACACGATCAGAAAAAAACAACAAAAAATACCTTATCGAGTGTGTAGAATCGATACAACCACCGCTTCCACGAGAGAAGAAATGGGTGCTGATCGTGTCCTCCATGTTCGGATGTCCCATCCAATGTAAAATGTGCGACGCTGGTGGAGATTTTTCAGGATGCTTAACATCAGAGGAGATCCTTACTCAGATTGACTACATGGTATCCCGAAGATTCCCTCACAAAAAACCCTCGACCGCTAAGTTTAAAATCCAGTTCGCGCGAATGGGCGAACCATCATTAAACCCAGCGGTGCTAGATGTATTAGAACAGCTACCAACAAGATATGATGCGCGAACATTGCATATCTCACTTTCATCTATTGCTCCGTCCACGACCGCGGCACGTCGATTTTTTGATGAACTCCTCGTCATTAAAAACAGATATTATCCTCAGGGGCGATTTCAACTTCAATTCTCCCTGCATACAACCGATGAGACGAAGCGAGAAGAGTTAATCCCTGCAAAGAAATGGTCATTTGAAGAAATCGGAGCCTACGGGAAGTGTTTCTACCAACCAGCAAACGGTGATAAAAAAATCACTCTTAATTTCGCTCCAATCAAAGGATACCCTATTGATGTTGAAAAACTTTCAATTTATTTTCCTCCCGATTGTTTCCTTATAAAATTAACTCCTGTGAATCCCACGGTTCGTTCACAGGAAGACCATCTTGAGTCTACAATAGATCCGCACAATACAACTTCTGCAAAAGAGCTGATAAACGAATTTCAGCAAAAAGGCTATGAGGTTATTCTCAGCATCGGTGTTCTTGAGGAAAATCAGATTGGAAGCAACTGCGGTCAATTCATCCAACGAGCACAGAACACACAGAGACGCCCTCAGAAAAGTTATGAACTTGAGCGCTATGCTTACGACTAACAAAAAAAAAATTGATGTTCTATGAAAAGTCAAATCATTGTCACCATTATACTCAGTAGTGTTTTTCTGATAACAGGATGCATGCAAGAACAAAACAACGAATCAGTGATTCCCCCAAATCGTGAAAGTAAAATCCCATCAGCATCAGTTAAAATCACACCAGCAAACGACACGTATCCCCCTGAAATCCAAACAACTGAGTTTTCACCACCAGTACCACTCCTTGGCCCAGTAAACACCGCAGGAGCTGAAGACTCCCCGTTCATTACCAATGATGGATCTGAGTTGTATTTTTTCTTCACCCCTGATGTATCCGTACCCGCTGAAAGACAGGTGCTTGACGAGGTTACCGGCATCTATGTTTCATATCTGCTTGATGGGAACTGGAGCGATCCAGAACGCGTCGTTCTTCAAGATCAAGGAAAGCTTGCTTTAGATGGATGCGCCTGCGTAGATGAAAACATACTCTGGTTTTGCTCAGCACGTGAAGGATACAGCGGTGTTCAATGGTTTTCTGCACAATATCTACAGGGAAGATGGAGCGATTGGCAGAAAATATACTTCGACACAGACTATGAGGTTGGTGAACTGCACATCCATGGTGATGAGCTCTATTATCATTCCTCGCGACCTGGCGGAAAAGGACAACGTGACATCTGGATGTCACAAAAAACCACAGGTGAATGGCAGACCCCAATAAATATTGAAGCGATAAACACAGCTGACGACGAAGGATATCCCTACATAACCCCTAATGGTACTGAGCTTTGGTTTACCAGAACATATCTTGGAAGCCCAGCTGTATTTCGTTCAAAAAAAGTAAATGAAACATGGCAATCACCACAACTTATTGTTTCTCAATTTGCCGGCGAACCAACTCTCGACT
>DATMWV010000206.1:0-7061 GCA_035562195.1 Thermoplasmatota archaeon | reverse complement strand
CCCTCATGGACGCGTTCTTTGTCAAGGATGATTCCTTTTATAATTTTAGTGTCCTGGATGCTGCCACCGTGTTTTTTCTGGATCTGGATGTTGTCCATGTCGACGATAGTTCGGTCGCCGATTCGTTCTGCGACACTGGTGACTGCGTCAACGACGACGTCTGCAAGAAGTTCTTTTGCTGCGCTTGCGCCTTTGCTTGCCATAGATGTCATCGCGATGTTTTTCAAGGTTTTCTTATCCCCTGTTTTTATCGGAATCGACATCTTATTAAGTTCATCAATAGCTTTGGCTGATGCAAGCCTGAATCCACTACAGATAACTGTTGGGTGAATGTTCTGTTCGATCAGTTCTCCGGCGTATTTTAACAATTCACCAGTGAGAATCACAGCGGATGTTGTTCCATCACCGCATTCTTCATCTTGTGATTTGGCGACTTCTACGATCATCTTTGCGGCAGGGTGTTCGACATCGATTTCCTTAAGGATGGTTGCTCCATCGTTGGTGATGACGACATCACCCATGGAGTCGACTAACATTTTGTCCATTCCTTTTGGGCCGAGTGTTGATTTCACTGCGTCTGAGATTGCTCGTGCTGCCATAATGTTGTTCAGTTGTGCGCCTTTTCCTTTTTCTCGCTTCGTTCCTTCTTTAAGGATGATAATTGGTTGCTGTCCTCCAGCCATCATACAATTTGCCTCCTTTTAATTCTGCTTAAAAGTAAAACCAGCATATGAACACTTCTATATAAAGATTACTGTCCCGGCAGTAGTTCCGAAAGAAAAAAAACACCAAAGGAACGATTGAAAATCTCAATAAAATATTTATAATGATAAAATATAACATGATTTCGGATGAATCAAACTTCATATGAACAACAAAATGATCCAGAATGGCTTAGAGAATTTGCTCAGTTCCTAGACTATCAAAATAATATGGAACGATTAAAAGAAGTAAAAACTATTTTTGTACAAACCTATATTGACAACATTCATGATGGAATGAGCCCCAAAGACGCTCTGCATCATGCAAGGGTAATTGCGTTAAGTTCTCTCAGTAAATACCAATGAGGTAGTTAAATTTTTACAGGATACTTATCAATACCGTACTCATGAACTGTTTTTTTTAAAAAAAAAAGAGTCAAGTAAAAGAGTTTTTCTCTTACTCTCCTACCACATGCGTATCAAAGAAACCAATGATTCCCAATGGCCCGATATACCCGAATTTATTGTTCTGGGTAACAACAAATTGCTCATGTGATACATACAAAGTAGGGATGAATGTGTCGAGTGTTAAAGACAGAATACAACGAGTCGTAAACGTAATCTGCGTATCAGAAATGTTTCTATCCTTTAGGAACCCAATCAGGAATCTTTTCCCGAAACTTTCCGCATTGTTGATCCAGACCCAATGTTCGTCGGTCCAGACCTGACCAGACTGATCATAGACCCGGGCTCGAATCATCTTATTGATACCAAGAACCTGAGCACCACCTGATGAATTCAAGCTGTCCATGGTCATCTCAGAGATATTGCATAACCATTCATAGGGTGGTTCCGTGTCGACATACGGCAGACCAGGGTGTTGTCCGAACGGCTCGATATCGAACTCAACGCGATCGACGACCGCATTATCGGAGGCGTTCGCACGGACCCAGAACGGTAGGTTCACCTGCTGTTCGTCGACAGGCTCTGATATCTCAATATAGGGTCGTTCCGCATCGATTCGTATCATGATGGTATTGTCAGGTGGGGTGTTGTCTTCACTGTTCCCTGAACGGTCCACAGACCAGAAGGTGACCTCCCAGAGCCCCATCCATTGCATGTCTTGGGTCACTACCAGAGTTAGACCGCTTCCATCATCGTACTCTTGTGTTGCTCCATCATTAAGAGTATAATACGTATGGTTCACACCGCTTCCGGTGCCCTCAGGAAGATCATAGGAGGTAAGCCATACGGTGACGCTTTGGCTGGTGTACCATCCGTTTAGACCCTGAGTACCTGAGATATGGTCAAGAACGGTGACTGGTGGCTCCTCATCAAGGCCGATGAACCGGACCATCCAGCTGTCTAACGCAGGGGTATATGAAGGATTGCTTCTTGTGAAATGTGCACGGAGACGTATGGCAACAGGGTCTAGCGCCTGCAGGGACTGCCCAGGACTAACACCAGGAATGAGAACGGTATCTCCTGCCCCATTCAAGATATCAAAACTGATTGTCCCTTCAAAAACCGCATCAAAATCATACCAGGCTAAAAGGTTCTCCGGGTCGATCGGGATCGATGTTAGCTGAGCCTCAAGAAGGAGTGCTTTTTCGTCTCCAAACGCATAGGTCATCTCAGAGCCGCTAGGAATGTTCAACCGCCACAGATTTCCAAACGCATCTGGCATGGTGTTCCATGGAGCGGGATAGTAGATTCGAACGTCTTCCCATGCGACAAACACTTTATCGTTTCCAACGGCCATGTTCGCCCAATCAGCCTCTGCTGCTGTGCTGGCTGAGAATTGAACATCACCGGTGAACACCTCCCCTTCAGATGACACCAGCTTGCCCCAAATCAGACCTGAGGGACTGGTAGCTCCCTTGCTGTTAAAAGAAACCAAAAACGAGGAGGTAAGATACGGGACGATATCGGTCCTGGTGAACTCCCCGGACTGGATTTCGAAGATTGGGACGACAACATTGCCTGCATCATCATAAATCGTACCCCAGACATTCCCCCACCAGTCCTCTGCGCTGATATCATCATTGATATAGGTGATCAAATATTCCTGGGTCGGTAACGAGAACTCAACGCAGGGATAATTATAATCCATACTATCAGAGCCTATCGCTATCGTGATCGTGTTACCGATCTGTGTCAGTGAACTATCATAGAGTCCTGCTTTAATGCTGAAAGGACCGTTGTCCGAGGTGAGACCTTCTTCCCAGACGATCATGTATTGTGCATGAACCGGATCGAACGCAACCCACGGTTCACATTGGGTGTTCGCGGCGGTGCAGATGTTTTTCTCTCCACCAACCGGGTTTCCATTACTATCGTACAATCGTCCATAAATATTATAGTTGCTCTCCCCGTTTCGAGCATCCTCCCAGACAACACAGAACTGGTTGTTCACTGAATCGAATTGAACGTTGGCGTCTGCCTGACAGTCAGATGCGCTACAGACATTGATGACATTGCCCAGGGTTAATTGATTTCCGTTCCGTACGACTGTTCGCGCCTTGATATCCTCTGTTGTCGCACTCGGATTCGCGACGGTATCATAATGTTCCCAGGCGACAAAGAATTTCCCTGCGCCATAGTCGATCGATGGGTTCTCATTTCGATAATAGATTGTGTCATCCTGATACACTAAGGTATCAAACACCACCCGTGCGCCCTCTGAATCATACACAGATGCTCGAAGCTCTTGTTTAAACCCCCACGTATAGGGTGGATAATACGCTTGTCCTTCTTCCCAGATGACCAGGAAATCATTGTTCCCGAAGCTCACATCGGAATCCCACGCACCCTCGATAGTCCCATGATAAGAAATCTGTTCATCGTTCGGCCAATATTCCTCCCAGACGGTGAACACCCCGTAGAAATTACTCAGACTAGTCGCTGATGGGTTCCCATAGAACAAATACATCTTGCTTGTACCCATCGGCGCATAAGGAATCTTTATCCAGACACTCGCACTGCTTGCATCAAAGGTTTCCATCCAATAATTAAGGACCACATCCCCGCTTCCATCATGCTTGAAACGCAAATCACCATAATCAGGTCGCATGTCAGCATCATACGGGATAAGAAGTTGAAGCGCGTAATCATATAACGCCTCTCCAGCATTGTTGGTGATAGTGACTTGTTTCATCCGGGTCCAGGCTGGATCGGTCCATAACGGGTAGGTGTCTTTCATCGAAGCCACACCACCAGAAATCTGATAATTATAAGACATCGAAGGATCGACTTTTGTTGCATCCGTGAACACATCCTCCCAGGTGTAGTAATTATCTTGAAGAAGGGGTAAGGGAACAGATGACGGGACTCTTGACACTTTCTCATTTGAAGGGTCATTAGATACAAATAATGCCTGTGCAGCGGACATCATTAAGAAAAACACGACAAACACGACAACGACTAGCCTACCATATTTTTTATTTGTTGTATTTTTTCCCATACTCATACACCTTTGTTTCATCGTACCTAGGGCCATACCTGGTACCAATCATAATTCAATAACGCATTAAACGCAAGGTTCCCACTCACCTGGATCACTGGCCAGATATGGAACCCGTTCTGCCAGAACCATTCGACGCAGATGTATACTGCGAAATTCGACAAGGTGATATCCGCACCCCACCGGTCGATACTTGATTCATCCTTATAGGTGAAGTCTAATCCTATTTCTTTGAGGTTTGGTTCGTTGGTTCCCTCATTGATCTTAAAGAATCCTGGATCTTCAAGGCTTTCCCCTTGTTTCCATTTCCAGCTCATATCATAATGGAAGGTGTCGCTCAGAATGACATACCCGTTTAAATCAAGCCGTCCACTGTAGTTATCAAGATTGATGAAATCAATACGCATATCTGCATTCTGCGCCAGATCAATGGTAAAACCACCAGATTCACCTAAGGACCAATCCCCGGTGAAATCAACAATCTCGCCATCAAGAGCGATAGCGACACTGATATCATTTAACGCATCCAGTGAACCAGTGAGTGCGAGACTTTCGAGCTGCGGCTCAGGCCCGGTCGTGTTCAGCCCCCAAGCGGCTTCGAAATTCTGAGCGGACACTGTACTAGCACCGATGGAAAGTGAATTGCCAGTTCCTGAATTCCCAACGGAAAACGTATTGCCTAATATCTCATGGGCGGTGTCAAATTTAAAGTACCCGTCCTGCGCTATCTTAAAATCTGTCTGAATATGCCCATCACCGATACTAAAGACATCACTTAACGTCAGCGTATCAAAGACAAGGTTGAAATGCACAGGATCAGGGTATTCACTGGCAGACGATCGCTCCGCCCGTCCAAATCCTTTGAGTTGATTCCACCAGAACGTCCCGGTGGCGTACGCATTTGCCGGGATATCTGTGATCTGAACCAGAGGGACAGCAACATTTGGGAGGTACAGGTCTAGTTCGTTGAAATTCGAGTCTGCCTGCCGCTGAATTTTCCCATACACATAGTTGTTGATATTGCTGAAGTTGTTGGCATCAACATAGAGGGTTGCTTCTGCACTGACTCGTTGGCTGTTGATACTGCCTGCAGGCACCCGAAGGATGGCGACATCTGGATCATCTGGGTCTGCTTTTGGGTAAAACATCGTGATTTCACCAAGCGGACCGCTCTTTGTCAGATCAACATATCCATCTGCATCAATCCGTAACATGCTGTTGTTTTGTATGTTCAGGGTTGCTTTTGCTTCCAGTCTGCGCGAGCTGGGGATGTTATCTACTTTGAGGAATGCGACATCCTCATCACTGGGGTTTCTTAGTTTCGGATAGTAGACGATGATTTCATCGATCGGGCTGCTCATGGTTACATCTGCATATCCCCGGACATTGACATAGAAAAGCTCCCCTTGGACAAAGGTGACCTCAAAATCATCAAATATCTTCCATTCATAGGAGAGAAGCATTGGGAGTCTGTTAATCTGTACCTTTTGAGAAAACCAGGGGGAATCGACGATGACAGCGACATCAAAGATCGCGTTTGCCTCATAATCAAACCCATGAGGGTCTCTTCGTAGACCAAAGCTCATCCATTTTCCGGACTGCGCCATGGTACTATCAATTTTATCAAACACAAGAGAAAGGCTGACACCGTCTCCACCTCCGACATGGATATCAGAGGAGTAGGTAATCGTCGTTTCAGTGGAATGTTGACTTTCTGTGTCGAATTGATAAAAAATATAGCCACCCAGGGGGATGAACTGGGTCGTTAACGTGACAAAAGGAGTGAACTGCACGGAGAACGCGATATCGTATTTGAGGACGTCTGTGCTGCCGTTATAGGCACGGAAGCCATATAACAACTCAAGAGGGTCGACTCCGCTAGGTTCGGTCTTCATGGTCTGCTGGAAAATGGTAGGGCTTAAGATATTTTCTTTGGCAAACGCAAACCTCTTCTCGACATATTGTGGTATGCGCTGGCCAGGGAGCGTACGATATCCGAGTCCAACAGAGATGTAATCGTTATCGGCGGCAAGCCTCTGTGGATTCTCAGCGAGGATACCCTGTGGTGGTTCTCCTTGAGATCGGAGGATCTGATGATTCAGAAGGTTGGAAAGCAAGATATGGCCGATCTGGGCGATATGTTGTATTTTCTGTTTCAAGATGTTTAGGAACAACAGTAGTGGTTTGATTGGTTGTTGGCTCTGTTGCTGCTTGGGATGCAGTTGATTGCTGTAAGAGGAGAATTCAGTATCTTGGCTATAGGCATTAATAAGACCCCAGTTCACATGGATCTCAGACCAGACCTCCAATCCTGCATACAGATCGGAAGGTCCATTGTTGATTTGTCGGACTCGCACCATATCCTCCAGGGATTTAGATTCCACATTTGTTTTTGTATTTAGGATGCTTTCCCAATAAAAGCCGAATGATACTTTGAGGTCGTCTTCAGGGTCGTCATCGACATTGAAAAAGACGTCTTCACAGTACAAGGGGTGTTTGAGGAATTTTTTTTGGAAATCGTTAATAGAGATGTCGAGTTGTTTTTCAAATGCATTGCCATCGTATTGTACTAAAATCCACCATTCAAAGAGAGTACTAGCAGGTTTTATCCACGGTACTGTTATCGTCCTGTCTAGGTTTTCTTGATCAGTATTGTAGGGATTTTCCTGCATGTTAAGATATGAATACACCGATTTTTTTACTTGATCCATGGTCGTTGAAGATGTTTTTATGGCTGTTGTAAGATTTTTAGAGGCTAATTCTCCATTGTTTTGGTCAAAAATATCGGTTAACGAAACAGCTAATCCTGACATGCTAATACATGTCATTATTGTTAGAACCACCACTAACAATTTTTTCATATCCATTTCACCTCTTCCTTAATATTTCATATACCC
>DATMWV010000205.1:0-5381 GCA_035562195.1 Thermoplasmatota archaeon | reverse complement strand
CATCGAAAGTAAATGTAGAAAGAAATCTGCTTCTGGTATTTAAACATAACAACAGAGAAAAAAAGATAATTATAAAAAAAACGTTTGTATCTGATAGATAGATGTTCATCAATTAACGTAAGAGACCATTTCAACTGACTCGCCACATTGAGCTTACTTTTTTATAGGAGTTCAGGTTGCAGTACCTCAAATTGATATGAAAACAAACATAAAAATAAGAAAAGAACAACTCACCCAAGATGAGCGAAAGGTCCTTAGCGCGCTTCAGAAAAACTCAAAAAATACCATCAGTTCAATCGCAAAAGACTGTGGCGTGTCAAGACAAAAAGTAAAAAGGATTATCACACAGTTGGAAGAAGACCAGGTCATCTGGGGATATACAGCGATAACAGATGAGAAAAAACAAGGACAACTCAAATATGTGTTGTTGATAAAGCGATCGATGAACAAAATCGAAAAAGAAACAGCAGAAAAAATCGCATTCCTACAATATGACGAGGAGTATACCAGACAGGGAATAACCATTGAAAGTAGCTATTACATTCATGGTGAATATGATTGGATGATCCTTTTTACTGCGCAGAATCTCAGAGATGCAAAAAAATTCAGCACTATGCTTATAGAAAATTATCCAAATATCATCATAAAGGTGAACCTCATGCAAATACTGTATTCCCAAAGATCACACCATGTCGTAAGCCCTTCACCACAGTCACTATTTGATTTTTTATAAAACCATGTTAATGATTGACCGATAATCTTATAAAAACAGTTTCGCTTCAGAGTAAAAAGAAGGACAGGAGGCAAATCAGATAATTATCAGAAAACTTTTAATAAAGACCTACTATTTTACCTCCGCGTTTTTCCGTTGAGTACGAGGCAGAAAATGGACGACGAACAAATAGAAGACATGGTCCGCAAAAAAGATGAATTTCAAGATAAAGCGAATCAGTTGAAAAAAAGCAGAGACGATTTGCATGACCAGTCCAAAAAGATGGCAAGAGAACGCGATGACCTCAACGCAAAGGTTCGGCAGATACGAAACCAAATTAGTGAACATAAAAAGAAACGTGATGAGTATAACGAACGTGTGAAACACGCAAAAGAACAGCGAAATGAATTTTTGACGCATCATCTTGATCTGAAAAAGAAGATCAAAGAACTAGAGCGGGAACGAGCTACTAATTCTGGTGTGAATGTCAATGAACTCAAACAATATCTCAGAAAACTAGAAACCGAGCAGATGACTCAACCTATGTCCGCTCAAAAAGAAAAAAAACTGATTGATACGATAAAAGGAATTGCTTTGAAAATCAAAGATGCAGATGAAAAATTAAATAAAGATCCAAAACTCAAAAAAGCAATCGAAGAGGAGAAACTGACGCGCCAGAAAGCAGAGAAACAGCATGAGCTTGTCGAAAAAATGGCTAAGAAAGCACAGGAAGAACACCAAGGGATGCTTGAACAGTTAAAACAGCTTGATAAACTCGTGAAACGAACAACGGAGATTCAAGAAAATATCGTGGTAACTAAAATTGAGGCAGATAAACTCCATAAGGATTTTATCGACCATGTCAACAATATTCACGAACTGGAGAAAAACATCTCTAGTACCGAGAAGAAGAAAGAGAAAAAGAAAAAATTAGCTGATGTCTCTGCTGCCCAGAAGGAAGCAGATGATATCTTCGAACGTTTCAAACGCGGAGAGAAACTCAGCACTGAGGATCTGATGGTTCTGCAGAAAGCAGGATTATTATAAAGAGATACATCTTGGAGGGACATTGAAATGCCTTGTGAACTTTGTGGGAGAGAGTGTAAAGGCGGTAAAGAAGCGATTATTGATGGGGCAAAAATGTTTGTCTGCCCCGATTGCATGAAATACGCAGAAGGCTTTGTACCACAAGAACCAGTACGAAGCAGCAGCCCGCCCCAACCAGTACGGCTTCCTATAAAAAAAACACAGAACATAGAACGGGATATCTACAAAGACAAGCGTATGGAAAAAGAACTGGTGGCAGACTGGAACCATCTTATCGAACAAGCACGAAAAAAGAAAGGACTCAGCCGAGAAGAACTTGGATTCAAAATCGGAGAGCGAACCGTAACGATCGCAAAACTGGAAAACGGCGACCTCCGACCCTCGGATCAGACAATAACAAAGCTAGAAAAAGAACTTGGAATCCATCTCATGGAAGAAGTAAAAGAAGTTCCCACTGGGTCACAGAAAGGAACGCAAGCCGCATTCACTCTTGGTGATTTTATTAAACCAGATAAGTAAGACCCATGAAAAAAACCGATTTCTCCGCAGCACTCCAAGCATTGAAAGAAGGAGAACCAATTATCTATCCAACTGACACACTCTATGCGCTTGGTGCAGATATCTACAATGAGACCGCTGTGAAAAAAGTTTTTACTATAAAACATCGACCCTTTTCGATACCATTGCCTGTTGCGGTTTCGTCAATCAAAGAAATCGAAACTGTCGCATTCATGAATGAAGCTGCATGGAAAATTGGTGAAAAGTTTTTACCAGGAACCATCACGATTATCTTGAAAAAAAAACCTTCAGTCCCTGCTATTGTCACTGCGGGTTCTGACACGATCGCGATACGGATACCACATCATCCGATTGCCATACGATTACTCTGCGAATATGGTCCATTGACCGTGACAAGTGCAAATATCCATCAGAAAAAAACAAAAGGTATCATCAAAGACATTCTTCAACAGTTAGAAACCTCCATCCCGGTCTGCCTCCATGATGGTAGAAAAGAAAAGCCTCCTTCGACGATAATAGATCTCACCATAAAAAAACCCAGAGTGGTTCGCGAAGGTTCTATTAGGGAAAAAGAGCTTCTGGATGTGATATCACATGGATGACTCTGTGTATGAGAAGTACAAACAGGCTGGGAAGATCGCAGCAGACGCCCGTGATTTTGGGGTCTCTCTTCTTAGGCCTGGGACGCGGTTGTTAGACGTCGCTACCATGATTGAAACAAGAATAACAAAAAATGGTGCGGGTCTTGCATTTCCCGTAAATATCGCACTCAACACCCTTGCTGCTCACTATAGCCCCTGGCATGATGATCCGCTCTTGTTCAAGAAAGGAGACGTCGTAAAACTCGATGTCGGTGCACATGTAGATGGCTATATCGCTGATACCGCAGTAACCGTTGAACTTGAAACACATCTCTATGATACGATGATCCGTGCATCAGACGATGCGTTAACAAAAGTAATCGATGTCTTAAACAGTCATCTCCCGCTTTCCGAGGCAGGGAAAACCATTCAAAATACTATCACATCATACGGGTATAAACCCATTGAGAATCTGATGGGTCATGGACTGGGGAGGTATGAGCTTCATTCAGGGGTCTCGATTCCAAACGTAGGAGCTCTTGGGGGAAAAAACACATTAAACGACGGTGATGTGGTCGCAATCGAGCCTTTCGCGACGAACGGCGCAGGTCATGTGATATCCGGGCAAGGTAGTAACATTTACCTGTGTAAAGATTCCATCAAAGCAAAATTTATCCGGGACAACAAGACAAAAGTTTTGTTTGATAAAATACGGACACAGTTCGGGACGTTACCTTTTGCTCAGCGATGGTACCATGACGTGTTCCCTAAAGATGACCTTGTGATGAAAAAACTATCAATCTTAGGAGTCATGAGACACTACCCTCAGCTTGTCGAGGCTAAAGGCGGTATCGTCACGCAGAAAGAACATACCGTGATAGTAAGAGAAAATGGATGTGAGGTGATAACATAAAATCAGCTAAGAACAATGGAAAGACCGAATTAAAAATCATTCAATTAGAGGAGTTGAACTGGAAACAGCTCGATGCACTCGACCGTGACAAAACCATTGTGTTCATCCCTCTGAGTCCCTTGGAGGAACATGGTCCACATCTACCAATCGGTACTGATTTCCTCACAGCACGAGATGCTGCGAAAGAGGCGATGCGTGCCATAAAGAAGAAAAAACCTGAGCTAACAAGCGTTCTCTACCCAGCTATTCCTCTAGGATTTTCCAAGATGGCATCTGATTTTCCAGGTACTGTTTCGACCCAGATAAAAGCACTCAAGATGATTGTTTTTGATGTCTGTGGCTCTCTTGCGAAATTTGGATTCAAGTATTTTGTCATCTGTACGTTTCATATGGACCTAGGCCATCTCAAAGGTCTCTATGGTGGTATGAATAAAGCAATGAAGACCCATTGTATTAAAATCATTGAACCCTGGGGACCATACTTTTACCAAAAAGAAGTGGAGAAGCGAGAACCACAAGTCGGTTTTGACACGAAAAAAGAAGTGCATGCCTGTTTCCGAGAGACATCCCTTATGAATTATCAATATCCTTATCTCGTCGACCCTTGTTATAAGGATCTCCAGAGTATTTATCGTGATTTATATTCACCTCGGGTCTTGGGAAAAACCTTCAAGGACATTGGGATAAGCGAAGGATATGTCGGCAGTCCAGCACGTGCTGATACCGATTATGGACGATGGTATTTTCAACAAATCGTTGAGACGTTGACCCAAGCGACACTGGATATGCTTGAGGGAAAAAAACCACCAGAGCTCCCAACGCAGACGCAGTTGCTGATACGATCGATGTTCTGGTTAAAATAAAAATTTTTTATGGGATTCGATGAGCCCCATCTCCAAAATAGACGAGTTTTGAGTGGAACAACCAATTATAGAAACCACCAGATCGAATGAGTCTGCAGACTTGCTGCACCGTGAGGCCTAGTGCTAATAAACGGAAGGTCTGGACAGAGGTTTTACTATTGGTCCAAAACACAGTATTTTGAGACCAGCCCATGTAGACACTTGCTCCGGCATCAAGAAACTTTTGTGCCATTGATGTATCATATAACGCATAACAGGTCGCCATGAACACAAGGGAATCTGAAAACTCATTCTCAGTATAATAGTATTCAATGAACCCAGGGGTAAACGCGACGATTCCTTGGTCCCCTACCATTCCTTTCACAATGAGTTGATTCTGATACTCATAGGCGTATTTCTGTTCGGTTTCAGTAGTCCAAAACTCGCCTGTGGCGATGACGACGGCATCTGCTTGTTGATCACCGTCAACATCAAAATACCCTGCATGGGTATTGATATAGATGATATCTGCTGAAAGATTGTGTCTGATATATGATACGTCAACTGCTTGGTTTGCGAGATATTCAATCGAATAATCCTGTCTCAATAAAGTCGTGATGATGCGCTGGCATTGATAATGACCATACATTGATTCTGCGGGATTGAGGATGACAGCAGTCTTGTTGGTGCTCCCTTCGTATCGTTTATAAATATATGGATGGACAGGATTACTCATGATATCTTTTTCCTCAAGGAAAGGGTCCAGA
>DATMWV010000204.1:0-5117 GCA_035562195.1 Thermoplasmatota archaeon | reverse complement strand
GGATTGCGTGAGGCAATATGAAACTGTTTATCGACACTGCAGATTTAAATGAGATAAAGGAAATCGCATCCTGGGGGATTCTTGATGGAGTCACCACCAACCCGACATTGCTCGCCAAATGCGGACGATCATTACAAGACGTCATTGATGAAATCTTCAAGCTTGTAGATGGACCAATCAGCCTTGAAGTACTCAGTGAAAAAGCAGAAGACATGGTCACAGAGGCAAAGCAGATCGTCTCAAAAATACCGCAGAACTATCGGAAAAATGTCGCTATAAAAATACCAATGACCTCCGAAGGACTCAAAGCAGTCAAAGCACTCTGCAAAGAAGGAATAAAAACAAACGTCACATTGATTTTTTCAGCAAACCAAGCCCTTCTCGCTGCAAAGGCTGGAGCGACCTTTGTCAGCCCGTTCATCGGACGCTTGGACGACAATGGACAGGAAGGGATGCGAGTCATCGAGGAGATCATGGACATCTTCTGCAATTACGATATCCAAACCGAAGTCATCGTCGCAAGCATCCGCCACCCCATTCATGTGATCGAATCAGCACAGCTCGGTGCAGACATCGCAACAGTTCCACCTGATGTTCTCAGAAAAATGATTAAACATCCACTGACTGATGCAGGCATTAAAAGTTTCTTAAAAGACTGGGAGAAAGTAAAAAAATAAACTATTTCTTTTTATGGACCTCTGAGAGATACTGAATGCCTTTCTCCGTGAGTTTTACTTCGTTATCGGAGAGGTATTGTAACATCTCCAGCTGAAGGAGTTTTTGGATCATGGTGTCAAACTTCTGCCGGGAGATCTGCAGAAGTGCCACTGCAGATTGAACATCGGTATCCCGTCGTTGTATCATATGCAGTAACTCTTGTTCTTTTTCTGATACCTGTATCATCGTCGTCTTTGGAACCAGTGTCTGGTGTTGTTTCTGTGATTCGGTCACGCGCTCGACGTATTCTTCGATGATGAGATCAAGCTGCAATGTGTCAAGTAACCTTCCCTGGTCGTCATACAAGAGACATACGTTATTGTCATACTTCCATGTCGACACGGTATCCCATGTGTAAGGCGGCTCCTGCTGTTCTTCTTTCTGAAGTGGTTTTGGGAAAGGTTGAGCTCCTTTGGCTTGATAACGTAAATGTTGTTCTGATTGGATGCGCTCAAAGTAGACTCCATACCCTCTGAGTTCATCCACAGACGAGTCACCAAGATGCTGCTTTAATTCCGAGATAAAATACAAACCGACATCATTCCCAATCGTCTCTGTTAACTCCAGATAGATGACGCGTATCAACGCATCAATGGCTTCACCGAATCGAGATGGTTCTATAGCATCAAATGTTTTATCAAAGGTACTCTGAATCCCATCATCTGAAAAGAAATCGTCATGAATCGTGACAAGGGTAAGAAAATCATATTTTGTTTCTAATTTTTCTAGCGTGGTCTTCAGAATCTGAACCGCAAAACTATCAAGAGTGCGTCGTCCAACAACCGTGAAAAGTGCTTCGAAAACCCGTTTGGCAAGAACAGAGTTATTTGTTTTTGACATAGACCCTAACCATGTAGAATTGGTTCATGATTTATAAACTGTTGTCTTTTTGTTTTACCAAATGTGTCCCCAGTCGTTGCTTTTACATTCTGGGCAGACAAACACGATATGGTCTTGTCGCTTTGACATCTTCAATGGTACGAGAAAGTTGATGTCACAATTTTTGCAATGATACATATTTATGATAGAATTTCGTCTCCCCTTCATCTACGATATACAACCATTGCTGATTAAAATAACTTCCTATGACAAAAATATCATCATTTTTTGTGATGCTACTTTGATAGTTCACAGTGTACTATCGAATATATTTTTCTCCTTTAATCAGGGTATCAATCAAAATAAATGAAAAAAGTTTTAACAACTAAATTTTACTAAAGTCCTTTTTCCGTTCTTTTGTATCCTTGCCTGTTGCGTCAAAGAGAAACTCGTTCCATTTTTTAATGATCGTATAATCGCCACAGACTGTTTTCGGGGGGACGATATCAATGAACAGTGAGCTTTTTTCTTGTCTTATCGAGACTGCACCAATTCCCTCCACCGCGAATTGCATCCCTTTCCCAATGTCGCCTTTTGCTCCAAAATACTGGGTGATAAGTGCATCAAGATTTGGGTTGTGTCCTCTTTTAATTTTGTATTCTCTCATAAAACACGGTATAGAATAAGAGCGATTTTAACGTTTTGTCTGCCCTGCTAATTTTTATTGAAACTTGTTGATGTGGATGATATCGTCTAATTTCCGTTTGGGGACATGCAGGGTATCCTGTTCATCGCGCCAGTATTTCACGGAGTCCTTAAGGTCTTCTACGACAGATTTTTCTGCTTTGTACCCCAATGCAATCACCGAGTCAACAGCAAGGGTCAATGGGATGTGACAGATATCTTGGATCTTTACTCGTTCGATTTTACATAAGATACAGCTTCCAAGACCTTCTCCCTCTGCAGCAAGGACAATATTCTCTGTCGCAAACCCAACATCCCTTTCATAATACGGATTCTGGGTGTCTTTGACCAGTACAACGATATATGCAGTTGGTCGTTCTGTTTCCTTTGGAATCCATTTTGGTTGAATATAGGCGGCCCAGTGGAGGGCGTCAAACAATTGGGCGCAGAGTGTTTTATCGATGACAATGCAGTACTCAAGAGGTTGGAGGTTTGCAGCGGATGGGGCAAGCCGTCCAGCGTTCATACATTTTTTTAAAATCTCAAGATCTATTGGTTTTTGCTGAAAACGACGGATACTTCTTCGGGAGATGATTGCGTCATACACCTTCATGGTATCACAATAACAGAAACACAACATCTGTCCTTTAATCTTACGGAAAAAAATTCGTTCTCAGGATCAAACCCTGTTCTTGTTTTTAAGGTATTACTCTATAATCAACTCGCAGGATACTTGGTCAGATGCGTACGAAGAACAAAAAGACACTGCTTTGTACGATTTCGTGAGACGAGGCAATGGCAAAGGTAATTGTTGGTCTGCCAAATCCAAACACAAGGGAGTTAAGGGTGATTTCATTGCCCGCTTCGATTGTAGAGATTCCTGTTTTTTGTTTTCCGATAAGCAGAAGTCCTCCATCAAGCAAGAGCGTCCAGGATGCATTTGTCATAGCGGTGTTGCCAAGATTTTTAATATGGATCTTCACACCAAATCCTCCGGTGATCGTGATCTGTAGGCTTGGTGGATGTTGAATGGTGAACTCACAGGCTTTTTCCTCTTCGGTGTTCCCAGCGTTGTCAACGGAATAGAACTGAAGCAGGTGGTTTCCGTTTACTGTCACTGCAAAAGGTCCGGTATAACCAGCCCAGGGGGCGTCGTCGAGTTTGTACATCGTTGTTGCTATCCCTGAGAAATCATCGGTCGCGTTAAGAGTAACAAGCACATCACTGATATAGACGCCTCCTTCCATGGTACCTGATAGGGTGCAGTTCGTCTCCGGTGGTGTGATATCCTCTGGGTATCCTCCCGTCATCGTCCGCAGTATGATTCCCTGTTCACCAACAGCAACACTGAACATATCTGTGACACAGTGCAGTCCAAGGAGATTCTGGGTCGTTCCGCTAGCCTGCTGAGCCCAGCTTTGTCCTTCGTTCTCGGTTCGTAGGATAATTCCATTGTCTCCGACGATAGTTCCTATGGTTTCTGAGGAGAAATCGATACCATGCAGTACGCTAGTTACCCCGCTTTCTAACTCCTGCCAGGTTTCCCCTCCGTCAAGTGTCTGAACAATAGCACCATGGTCTCCGACTGCATATCCGACACCTTCCCAGGTGACATCAATGCTGAAGAGTGGCTCATCATAGAATAATACAGTCTCCCAAGTATCTCCTCCATCAATCGTTCGAACAATGGCACCCCCCGTGGGAACATCAACAATCGCTGTCGCAAACCCAACCGAGGTATTGATGAAATAGACATCACTGAGTCGTCCCTCATAAAACACGCTCTCATGTTCGATGTAAAAACTCGTAGAATCCCAGGTGTTCCATTCATCATTTGTTCTTGTGAAGAACGGTTGGAAGATTGCATTGACACCAACCGCGACACCTACGGTCTCATTAATCATCTGACAACTGAAATACGATCCCATCATCCCGGTCTGTAAGACCGTCCAGTTCGTCCCGCTATTTGTCGTATAAACAAGTGACCCGCTCGCACCAACAGCTAGGATTTTACTATACCCATAATAAGATACGGCATAGAGGTTCTCCATCACACCAGAGATTTGCGGAGTCCAATTGCCTCCCCCCTCACCAGTGCGCAGGATGATTCCTTCATCTCCAACGACAGTCCCGCGGTTCAAGCAGATGAAAAAAACACTGTTGATATCCTGGGTAACACCACTGTCGATCTGCTCCCATCCATCTCTCTGCGAAGAAAGCCCTTGAAAATGAAAAGATGCCTCCTTCGATAATTGAAGTGACGCTCCAGAGAATGGAACCAGGATGAGCAGTAGACAAAGCAAAATACCAAGGGAGAATCCCTTTCCATGTTTCTGCAGTAATCGATTGAAAAGTACGTTCATATTTTTCTTCATACTATCCCCATTTACCTCTCTATAGTTGATGTTTCTTATAAATTTTTGGTTCACCCCGCCTCCAGAAAATATACAGGAAAACAAACGGAGAGTGCTTTGCAGGTATTTTTCTAACCAAGATGCTTCAAACTGGTGTAGAGCAAGAAATATTATAATTCCTACCACAATATACTTTAACACCTCACTTTTATGGTTTCACCACATGGCAAAGAAAAATAAAATGCGAAGAAGCTTTGCACGGACCGCACCCAAATCGCAAGAGAAATACCTTATTGAAAACGCAAAAAAATTACAGGAAAACCCGTTTTTGATCCTTCCCACCTGCACAGAAGACAACGCAAAATACTTTCAGAAACTTCGGAAAAAAATAACAAAAGTCCATCGTTTTAGTTCAGATGAAAAAAAACTTGAGAAACTCTCAAATAAAAAAGGATTAGATGGTGCTTTGGCAGGCACCTATCTCCTCGCAATCTCGGAGAAAGCACCGTATCTTGCGGCACTGGCGTTTCCCACCGGTGATAT
>DATMWV010000203.1:0-8835 GCA_035562195.1 Thermoplasmatota archaeon | reverse complement strand
GAAGGAGGCTGAAGAAAGCTGCAGGGAAGCTCCAATCCCGTATTGAAGCTCAGCAGGACTAATCAGCGGAGAGGTGATAGGATGATACAGCAGGTGCGTGCAGGTGAGCCATTTGAATTTCTCATCAAAGGGAAGTGCTGCGTCGAACCGATACTGGATCCCAACTGGGGACAGCAGCTCATTTAAAGGGCTTTGCATGCCACCGACGTTAGTATGGTCTCCGATGACCAGCAGCGAGCCACCCTTGTGTACAAAGTCCCAGATGATAGCTTGTTCTTGCTTTGAAAACGAGACGTTTATGTTAGAGACGACGAAGACAGAGGCTTGGGATAGTGTCGTCTCTGTGAGAGTACGTATTTCTTGGACGGTCGTATAATCGGTGAGATTCATATATCGGGTGATATTTTGAGCAGGGGGTTGTGTCACATTCAGAAATTGTGTTGTATTTCCCACGAGTAACTTGGTTTTATAGCCTAAGGTTGATAGATAGATAGGCCAGAGGCCGAACATGCCAACTGCGTCTTTTCCGTATTTGCCGTATTCTGGGACATCCCAGGTTCCAACCATATGGTCTGCATAAAAGACAACCGTTTGTTCCTCGGTTGGTGACGATCCTCCTGTTATGAAGAGAGTGAGTATCGACGTCGAGAGAAATAAGAGCACCGCTGCCCAGACAGCACCGCTCTTCAGATATCGTTTAAGATGGTTTTTTTGAGGTATTGTGACTGCTATTTCTTTGACGTGAGAGCGTAACAGGAAGCCAAATGCTGGAATAAAGCAGAGGAGAAAGAACAACAAATGAAGGTTCAGTGCATCGCTTGAGGGATATGAAATCAGGTTGAGCAAGAGAAGGTAAAAAAACCAAACGATACATAAACCTATGATACAGAGGCAGAACCAAAAGATGTCTTTGCGTGTTTTTCTGAAAATAGGAAGGAAACTACATATCAGGAATATGATTGCTACCAACAGGATCCCTAGTCCGCTGGTGGTAGGACCAAGTACGGATGGGGTGTTTGTGAGTACACCAATGGCCTGGGATACCACCAGGGATGTTTGTTGATACAGATACCAGATTGAGGGGATGGCGTGTAACAGGAGGAATACCAGTCCATACACAAAGGAGGTTATGGCGAGGAGGTGTAGTTCGTTTCTTCTACGGTCTATTCCCTGAAGACTCAGATCGAGTCCAGAGAGAATCACAGGAACGCTGCAGATCCAGAGCAGATGCGTTTTTGTTCCAATAAGCAAGAGGAATCCAAAGAGACCAAGACTGCATCCTATCAGCAGTTTCATGATAGAAGGATTCGTTTTCGTAAGATTCCGGATGGTCTGTCGGAGGGGTAGGTTGAGGAGTACTACCCCCAGGAGCAGAAAGAGAGCGATGAGATGAAGACTTGAAAAGGTTACAAATCCAAAGTTGGTTGAAAGCATATTTAGAACAAGAAGGATGCAGATGACATTTGTTGCGAAGAGACCTGCGGAGAAAAGCAGGCTTGTACCGAGGATTCTTTTCATCATGACATAGAAGGGAACCAGTGTTTTCATATAACTTTAATGGTTTTTCCACAGGTGTCCTCCAAGGGACCGTATGATCTGTGCATTTTCATTTTGTTATTTTGCCAAGGAATCTTTATATATGTTCATTGCCAACAAGGAACATGATGGGAGAGAATTTGCTCTCTTATCACAACGAGGTGAACGAGAGATGTATGAAAGCGAAGAACAGAACGAGGTTATTGAATTCTGCCTGAAACATGATCTGATTAGAAAGACAGAACAAGGATATATCATCAAGAAAGAATTTTTCGAAATCCTTGATTATTTTAATATATAATGGTGACTGCATGACATTAAGTCAAGAACAAAAGGAACTGATCCTAAAATTCCTCAAATCCTCAGCGCAGAACCATCAATTGGTAAAAGAAGTCACAACAAAAGAATAACTGGTTGTGACAATCCCTTTTTAAATATTTTTTTTATCATAAATATTTTACGGCCTCATCCGTCCAAAAAGAAAAATATAAAACCTTTTACATGATATCGATAGTCCAACAAGGATGGGAACGAAATGAAAAAACAAGAAAATATCTATGTTTCTCTCCAACTAGAAAAAGACATCACCTCAGGAGAGTTGATAATAGCGATTCAATTTGACCGAAACGCGCCTAATTTCTTTACCAATAAGAACATGATCTCCTGGAGTCCCACCAGCGAAGAACTCAATTTCATCAACGAAGCATATGGAGTGATGACCAAAGCAAAGCACCCAAAACAAGACCCTTTGGACAAACCACAGAATCATGAACCACAACCACAGGAAGTCATCCGTGATGCAGACGAAAAAGAAATCCTGAACCGGGTCTTTGAGAAAAAAAGACCTCCTTATACCCCTTAAGCATCTAGAGCTTATAGCCGTTCAAGCAAGGCACTCATCATCAATGGAAGCAGCACCGTTGCGTCGCCCTCGATGGTGACATTGTCCGCTTTTTCCGCGATTTTCCCCCAAGAGATCGCTTCCCTTGTTTGCGCACCAGAGAGGCTACCGTCATACTCGACAGCGGTCGTAAGATACACGGCATAGGAAAGCCCGTTGCAGAACTGGTTCCACCAGATGACATGATGCTTAGAAATCCCACCACCAATGAGGAGCGCACCTGTTTTTTTTGCGCTAAAGACAATATCGGAGAGGTCTTGTTCATCTTTGAAAAGATCAATACCTATGTGACGGTGTTCTTGATAATACATCCAAAGCTGGGAGCCAAACGCCCCGTCCATGATCCCTGGGACAAACAGAGGAATCTTGTTTTTCCATGCCCAATAGAGAATCGAGTCTTTCCCTTTTTTTTCTTTTTCAAGGCGTTTCCCAAATTCCCAGACAAGATCCTTGGTAGACCATTTCTGTTGCATCGAAAAGAGCTCACCAAGGATAGGTTGTAGCTTCTTTTCAAGGATCGTCCCATAACATTCCAAAGGGATGAAGATATTTCCAAGACGGTTGATTCCCTTCTGATGCAACTCTGCATCATCAGCCATGAACGACCCATGGTAATAATCTTTCCAGACCCGCGCCAGATCATGATCCAGGGTCCCGGTGGTGGTGATGATGACATCAACGAGTTTTCTACGTACCATTTCCTTAATAATTCCTCGGGTCCCTGTTGAGATGATACAGGCAGGAAACGAAAGGAACTTCACACAGTCCTTTTCATGAACCATCCGCTCGAGGATATCGACACCGTCCGCTACCTTCTTTGCAGAAAAACCTCCGGAGCCGTACAGTTCCTTCATTAGCTGATTTGTCGTCATATTTTTTTTCAATACGATGTCTCGCACCGGTTGTTTTTTCATGAGTCTGCACCTATGAAACCGCGATTGCCCCATACCCAACACAGGAGGAATCAGGGTGGACCTCATAGGAGGTCCCATATTTTAAGAGTTCCGCTCTCTTCGCACCAAGTTTTTTTGCTGCAAGAAGCATCGCTGCGACCGGCCCAGACCCACACATGGTGATACGATGCTGCTCGACTGTTTCAATCAATCGCTGTGGATCTAATGCGAAAATCTCTTTTATGGCCAGTGCATCTTGCTTTTTTGCGTAATCATCGACACGCATCCCTGATGGTGGTGCACTGTTGTAGTTAAAGCCTGCATGGGAAAAATCACTACTCGCCACCAGCATGACTTTCTTTTTTGAACTCTGGATAGCCTTTGCAAGAATCTCCCCGACGTCTTGAACGGTTTCATAATCCTGCATCATCATACAGACCGGGACGAACTCAAAAGTTCGGTCTTGCCCAAGATATTGTAAAAACGGCAGCTGGACTTCGATGCTATGTTCATACGTGTGCGCAGAAGCATCCTGGTCTATGATCCCAGTTGCGATGGATTGTGCTAGGGATTCATCTAGGCGGACTGTCCCCATTGGTGTCTTCCAGGCACCCTCAGTCATCACCGAGACACCGGAACCCATACCGGTGTGGTTCGGCCCAAGGACGATGAACGCCTCAGCAAATCCCTGTTCTGCTAGACGCCCGTACGCATGGGATGCGATCGCTCCAGAATACACAAACCCAGCATGGGGAACCACCAAACCCTTCAGAGTGCCATTCGCTTTTTGTATCTCCGGCAATTTCCCATATCCTCGAGTATCAAGAAAACATTCCTGGATTTGTTGTCTGAGATTTTTTTCATTCCCCGGATAAAACTGACCTGCGACGACAGCGTTTCGTATTGTTTTCACAACCCCACGTCCCACCCTTGACATGAGCCGGAAACACATTAACCTTGCGCACAAAACATATAAATATCATTGATGAATACGGGAGTAAAACAGGACGGGACAAGCATGGAAACAGTCTGTCATATTGAAATTCTGAAAGACGGAAGAGATTTCGTCGCTCGAGCACATCTTGCGAACGGCTCAGTCAAAGAATACCGCCATCAGATATTCGAAGATGTCCTAACGGAAATGGTCATCGACCTTCAGGAAGAGCTCGCTGAATAAAAGAAAGCCCTCTTTTTTTTCTTTACAAACGTTCTGAATTTATTTTCCGAGGTACGGTGCGAGGAATAAGACTGCTATCATGACGAAGATAAGTGCGTACATGATATAGACCCAGATCTTCCGTCGTTTGTTGAGGTTTTGGTACCGCTGTTTACACTCATCAGAGCATATTGTCTCCGAATCTGATGCAGCGATTGCTTTTCCGCAAATCTGACAATGCATGTGTTGTGGGATTTTTTCAGTCATGGTTCTCAAGTGGGCAATGAAGTACAGGCTGAAATAGTTTATTGTTCGTACTTTTTGCCAGATCATCCTCTGTGTTTGATTTTGACAAAGAGGATATGGATCGTTTGATGCGAGTGTTGCAAAGTGAATTATCATGGAAAAAAAAAGGGAAGATTGGATGATTGCACTATAAATTATTTATATCTAAAGATAAATTTACGCCATTGGAAAAACTACTAAGTCTGGGAGTAGAATGATGAAAAAAAACACAAACTCTTGTCGAACAAGAATGGGGACATTCACATCCATTGTTTTTTTGTTATTATTCACCCAAACGGCGACCGCAAAATCGATACTTGAATACCAGACTCTTTTGCAAGAAAGACTCCTCTATATTGCCGTAAGCCTTGTGTTTTTTTTCATCTTCCATCATACGGTATGTTCGCGGATATCTTATGAGGGTTCAAAAACAGGCGAGGGAGGTGAAGAAGAAAAATGAGAAAGGGTATAGTCATAATCGTCCTGGCTCTTCTTTTATCAATCCCGGTAGTAAGTGCAGGCAACCAACCACAAAAACGTGTTGGTGAAATTGATGATACGACGATAATCCGTTGTATCGTCAACGGAGAAAGTATCCAAAAGGAAATGTCAGCTTCTACCATTCAAGACCTTATCGACATGGGGGCGTCACATAAAGAAGATTTCATAACCATCTACGATAGAACAAAATCCGATGAAGAAGTCGCTACCGCATTTGAGAATATCAAGCCGTTTTTCCAAGCATTGATAGAGAATGGGTTGACAGATAAGACAGTTGAAGAGTTACATACGCTGTTCACCAGTATCCGTGAGAAAATTCGTCAGCCGAAGTACAAACCAGCGTGGGAACCGCAGGATGGACCAAGACCAATGGGTATTTGGAATGGGATACCTACACCATTATGGGCTAATATTATCTGCGGACAATTTGATGCTGGTTTCTGTGTAGGATTCGCAGGAGGCACACATCTGATAATCCCAACTGTGGGTGCTGATGTATTCCTGACATACGGATTCCAAGGAACAAGTGTAAGCGTCGGAGGTTTTGGATATACGATCGCCGCCGTGGGTTTTAACTTCGTCCTTGGTTTTGTAGGGATTCTATTAACCTTACCATTGGTGATGTTCGGACCATATTTCCTGGCAGGAATGAGCGGTATGTTGGTTGGAATCGGTGTATGAACAGACGGACACGAAGAAGCTTTCTACCCTTTATCCATTCTTTAATTTTCCATGCAAATGAAGAAAATTATTTCGATTTCGATTAGCGCGATATTGATTGGTGCTGGTTTATTCATAATTAATCAAGAAACTCATGATGGCTTGATAGTAAGAACCGATGACATAAGTAATTCACAAAATGAGTCAGCAAATTATAGTAATTTTGTGGAGTTTAACCAGGAAGAGCTTCAACTAAAAAAAGAAGTGGTGCAGTGTAAAATCACATTTCATCAGGATGATGTGATAGAGGTGTCATCGAAGCTGGCTGTGTTGTATGTTGATGAAACCATAACATCTGCTTATTTTTTACTCACCGATGGTGAAAAACCTTTGTTAGAGCCAGTCTGTCTTTGGTATGTTCCAGAAAGAAAGTTACTTATCAGAACACCAAGAATACGGTTGTCAGTTGGAAAATTTTGGCTTGTCACCTTATTACAGGACAAAGTTGGTTCAGCATATAATACATCCGGACACTTTGATGTACAAGCTGGAGAGAGTTGGTATCTTACATTAGCTGTTCCAACGGTATCTGAGAAAAGCTATTTTTCCATTATCTTTAACTCTCTGTATGAATCAATGGAAGTAACTCAACTGACAAGACATAGTAATTTAGAGCTGCTTTCACCGACTTACAATCAATTCTCAGGAAGGTACTATGCGATTAAATTCGGTATGTTCGGTGGAGGTTCCCTCTGTGATATCTCTAAAGAAATAACGGTAACAGACGGTTCTATTTTTTACATATTTGTTGCGGGTCATCGAAAAGGAACCATGATGGTGGGTCTACCAAATGGCGAGGAAAAACAATTCAATCAAAATAGAATAATGGAGTATGCTTTCTTAGGCAATGAATCAGGACAATGGAAGGTTACAATAAAAGGGTGGTCTGTATATTTTAGGATGGCGATCGTGCTTTTTTACATCGACATCGATCCGCATATCAGCCAGCATTAGGTAAGAATTCTATCGGGATTCAAGCATGTATTTAAATTATTATGAATGGGAAAACTCCATTACTCACTTAATAGTGACCTCTCCATTAATCACCTCAATATCAACAATCGTAGTTATTGGGATGCCGTAGGTTTTCGTTATTTCCTCTTTGCATGTTCCTTTGTAGACTGCGATAAAGACCCCTTTAACGACAACCCCGATTTCCTTCAACACATAGAGCACTGCTTTTAACGTACCACCGGTACTGAGCACATCATCGACGAGGATAACTGTGTCTCCTTTTTTCAGTCCGTTGATATACATCTTTGATTTTGAATACCCAGTTACTTGTTCTACTGAAACCTCACCAGGCAACCCGTACTGTCGTTTGCGGATGATTGTAAATGGGATACCAAGATCAAGTGATAATGAAGTAGCAAGCGGGATTCCCATTGCCTCCATCGTCACGATACGATCGAACGTCCCACATTTCTTAATATGTTTTTTCATCTCATCAGTGACTTCTTTGAGCAATTCAGGAGTGATGAACGGAACTCCATCGGTGATAGGATGGATGACATAGTCGTACTCACCTTTTTTCACAATTGGTGCTTCATACAATGACTTCTCTAAATGTTTCAGACTCATAGTTCTCCAACCTCTTCACAGGTTTTTTGCAGCACTGGAATGAACTCGTCAATAATCTGTTTTGTGATTTGCGGCATCAGCACCAAACGAATACAGGAAAGACGTTCGACCTTGTTCACACGCCAGCCTTGTTCAGAAAGCTTTTTTACGACAACTCCAGGTTTCTTTAGTCTCACACCGATCACATTCATCGTTGGTTTCATTACAAGACTCAGCCCAAGTGCTGTGATCTTATTCTCGGTATATTGTGTGACATTCATGCAGGATTCAACCATTTTTTTATACCCATCTTGTCCAAGATATTGCGCAACAGCATACGCAGCAGCCACCGGTGCACCAGAACGTGTCCCAAGCATCCCTGCTTGTTTCTCACAGCTAATATATGGTGAATCCACACTGATGCTCTCAAGCCATTGTTTCCTGCGGACCATCAAAGTCCCTAAAGGAATCGCAGCATAGCCCATCTTATGGGAGTCAATTGAAATCGAACAGACTCCTTTGAGCCGAAAATCAAAATTTGGTACTTTGTAATGGAGCTTCTTTAGAAAAGGAATGACAAACCCACCAAATGCGGCATCAACATGGAAAAAGATATGTTCATCAAAACAGAAATCACTCATCTCAGGGATCGGGTCAATAGTTCCTAGTTCGGTCGAACCTGCAAGTCCGACGACGGCAGCAGTAGTTTTTCGAATCTTCTTTTTCAAAAATGAGACATCCATCACATACTGTTTCGTGACAGGCACTTCAACGAGTTTCATGCCCATTAGTGATGCAATCTTTTGGAAAGAGAAATGAGCACTTGTTGGGAGAAGGATCTCCTTTTTTCCGGAGAGTTGTTTTGCGACCCACATCGCGGTGATGTTCCCCTCAGTCCCTCCACTCACTATTTGTCCTTCAGAAGATTTTGGTGCATGAAGAAGCTTGGAGATAAAAGCAATGTATCGTGATTCAATTTCTTTTGTGCCTGGACACAACTCTGGGTCACCAAGGTTGGTATCAAGAAACTGCATATATGCTTCGCGAGCGATCGGATGTGGAACTGTGCACATGGAACCTAGAATATGGCCACTGGTAAAACTAAAATCACGCTGATGCAAACGTGCAATTTCTCTGAATATTTTTTGTTTCTTTTGGGTATCGAGGAAAACCATTGCAGGGGATAAGAAATAGCAGTTAAAAAAAGAAACTGTACTGGAAAAAATCCTAATATCAAAGAAATTCTTTTCAGGTCAAATAACTATAAGAATTGACATTATAGG